>JAIBBA010000118.1 GCA_019694895.1 Chitinophagales bacterium | reverse complement strand
AATGTCAACTTCTTCGCCTGCTCAGTCATGGCTGCAATGATGCGTGGATGGCAGTGGCCTTGATTTACAGCTGAATAAGCTGATAGGAAGTCGAAATAGTGCTTTCCGTCAACATCCCAAACTGATACACCGGCTGCTTTTTCAATTACAACAGGTATTGGATGGTAATTATGCGCTCCGAACTTCGATTCCTGGTCAATAAATTGTTGGGTTTTGGCCGATACTATGGTATTAGATGTCATATAATGTGACTTAAAGTATTGATTATCAAATAGTTATGAAAAATGAAAAATAGACATGGAGATACAGGAAACCGCTATCAGACCTGTGGATGGTCGAGGAAATCGAGGTTCATATCCAAAAAGTGCATCATATCGCAACAAAGATAGCCAAAAAAAGGATGTGAGATAATCGTTCACAAATACTGAAGTAATGCCATGCTAACAGAACATTTTGGGCTACCTTTGCGTTGAAAATTATAAAGGTTCAGGTAATGAAAAAATCGCATATCATATTGTTGGTACTCCTTGCGCTTTGTATAGGAGTATTTGCCTCTAAACTGGGCAATGTAAGCTCATACAGCAGTTACAAGGAAGCCAAGGAAAAAGAGGGTAAATCAGTGCAGTTGGTTGGCAACCTGAACAAAGAGAAACCCGTAAATTTTGATCCTGTTAAAGATCCGAATAGTTTCTCATTCACCCTTATCGACAAAAATGGTGATAATGTAGAAGTGGTTTGTTATGACGACATGCCAACGGATTTTGAAAAAAGTGAAGATATTGTATTGACCGGAGCTATGAAGGGAGAGGTGTTTTATGCCAATGAAATGTTGGTGAAATGTCCTTCCAAATATCAGGATAACGAGATTACGAAACAGTAAACACCTGTATGGGAGAATCGCATCAGCACGCAATACAGGAAGTCAACCCGATTTTCGGACAGATCGGGCAAGTATTAATCATCACCGCATTTGTAGCAGCATTACTCGCAACCTGTTATTATTTCAGGGCAACGAGATCGCAACAGCAGATTGGTGAGAATGACAATCGCAAAATTGCCAGAGCATTTTTTATCGGACATGCACTCTCAATAGTTGGAGTGGTGGTTACCATGTTCATTATGATATTCAATCATCACTTTGAATATCATTATGTATGGTCGCATTCCAGCAGTGATTTGCAAATGAAATATATCCTTTCCTGTTTTTGGGAAGGCCAGGAGGGAAGCTTTTTATTGTGGACCTTCTGGCACGTAGTGATAGGCTTAGTTGTGATGCGAACCTCGAAAGAGTGGGAAACGCCTGTTATGAGTATCGTAGGTTTGATGCAGGTATTTTTGCTCACATTCGTCTTAGGCATTTATGTCGGTAGCTGGCATATAGGTAGTTCGCCATTTTTATTGTTGAAAGACAAACTCACTGCCGATCCTGTATTTCTCTTTAATGATTACATGCGTTTCATTCCTGACGGAAGAGGGTTAAACGCTTTACTGCAAAATTATTGGATGGTGATACATCCGCCGGTATTATTTTGTGGATTCGCATCTATTACATTTCCATTTGCATTTGCACTGGCAGGTTTGTGGAAAGGAAAATATACTGAATGGATAAAACCTGCAATGCCCTATGCTCTTTTCGCAGGAATGGTTTTGGGAACAGGAATATTAATGGGCGGTGCCTGGGCTTATGAATCATTGAGTTTTGGCGGCTTCTGGGCATGGGACCCTGTTGAAAATGCATCGTTGATCCCTTGGTTGATTATTGTTGCCGGATTACATAATATGCTAATTGCCAAAAAAACCGGACAGGCTTTGCGTTCAACATTTGTAATGATATTCCTCGCGTTTTTCTTTGTGCTTTATTCATCATTTCTCACACGCAGCGGAATCCTTGGCGACACCAGCGTGCATGCATTTGTTGAAGAAGGTTTAACGAATCACTTGCTATTATTTGTCGGGGTATTTTTCTTCTTGTCATTTATTCCATTGATTCGCAAATGGAAACATATCCCGGCTCCTGAACGTGAAGAAAAATTGAACTCCCGAGAATTCTGGATGTTTGTCGGATCGCTGGTTTTATTGTTTGGCGGATTACATGTCATCTTCTTTACAAGCATTCCGGTTTTCAATACTTTGATTACGCATGTAAATGATATTTTAGGTACGTCTATCCGCAATGATCTTGGTACACCTGACGACCCGATTCACTTTTATTCAGGAGTACAAATTTGGGTTGGTGTATTGATTGCCATGCTGAGTGCATTCGCGCAATATCTCAGATACAAAAACTCTGATGGTGCAGGATTTGTCAAACGTATTTCCTATTCATTCATTTTCGCCATAGCCGCAACTGTTATCAGCTCTATCATGCTGGATAAACTGTGGCATATAACATCTGAAAGGGGTGTATTTCATCTCATCACTTCTTATTCAATATTGCTGTTTGCCGCATGGTTTAGTGTGATTGCTAATGCGCAGTATTTTATTCAGGTGCTTAAAGGAAAGATAAGAGTAGGAGGGGGTTCCGTTGCGCATATCGGTTTCGGAATTTTATTACTCGGCATACTGATCTCTAATGCAGGTCAACGTGTCATTTCACTAAATACCGGCGATGTCCGTTTCGATGCTCAAGGGATGGATGATACCTTTCAGCGTGAAAATGTGAGGCTGATAAAGAATGTGCCTTATCCCATCACAGATTATAATGTAACCTATTTAGGAGATACACTGATTGCAGGAGCAACTTATTATGATTTGTTGTTCACAAAAACAGATCCGGAGACAGGTGAATTGATGCAACAGTTTACAGTTCATCCTTATTTGTTGATGGATACTAAAATGCAGCAGTTAGCACCAAATCCGGATACGAAACATTATCTCACATACGATGTGTTTACACATGTTACCTCACTTCCGGGTGAAGGTTCAAAAAATGCTCCGCCTACAACAACTTTAGATACAATAGGAGTTGGCGATACACTTCATTTCGATACCGGATATATGATTTTGAAGGATTTGAAGAATACCAGTTTTTCAGCAGATTCAAATGAGGTGAAGGCATTTTTTGATGTTCATGCCGGTATTGCTTCTGAATCTATAGAAGTGCCATTTATCGTATCAGGGCGCACCATGCAAGTATTGCAAGGAACAGCAAATGTATCAGTTGCCAATGTGCAGGTTTCGTTCATTACCATTTTACCAGATCAATCGAAAAAGTTTGTGTTTAAGGTTGATGACAGTTCACTCAATACTGATTGGATTGTTATAAAATCCATCATATTCCCAATGATAAATCTTGTTTGGATTGGTGTGATTGTAATGGCATTCGGATTTTTTATGAGTATGCTGGCTCGACTTCGCGAACGCAAAGAAAAATCTGTTGTCAATGGATGAAATTAAATCCATCTTGCTCGTAGGCACCGGAAACGCAGCCTGGCATCTTGGTTTAAATTTCAAGCTGAATGGAGTGTTAATTGCCGGTATTGTAGCGCGTGATGTTGAAAAAGGAATTGCTTTATCTGCTGCATTAGGTGATGTTCCGGTATATGGTTTGGAAGACAAGCTGCCGGAAGTTGATGCAACAATATTATTAGTGCGTGATGATGCAGTTGTAGAAGTGGCGGGCAAAGTGGCACAAGAAGGAAAATTGCTGGTGCATTGTTCCGGTTCAATAAAAGCGGAGGCTATTAAATCCGGTGAACATGCATTTGCGGTAGCCTGGCCTTTGCAAACATTGCAAAAAGATCATCCGCGCCCATTGTTTAATACCGTTGTTGCGGTAACCGGTAGCGATGCGGAAACTGAACAACTGGTAGCAGGACTATTCGGTAAGATCAGCAATCGCGTGCATGTGATGAGTGAAGAGCAGCGATCTGTGATGCATATGTGTGCCGTGTGGATCAATAATTACACGAACCACATGTATTACATTGGTCATTCTTTGTTGAAGGAAAAAGGACTGGAATTTTCGATGTTTTTTCCTATCATCGAAGAGCATGTGCAATTGTTACATGAGCAAGATCCTGAAAAACTGCAAACAGGGCCTGCAAAACGCGGCGATATGGGAACTTTATCACGACATATGGCTTTGTTAAAAGATCATCCCGAATGGCAGGATCTTTACAACCAATTGTCGGGTAGTATTTTAAAAACGTATTTAAAGAAATAATTTTGTGTTGAATTTCAGGCTATGGTAACGATCAAATTTACTTTTGAGGATGGCAGCGAAGCGAAAGAAGTGCAAGTGGAAGAGGGTTATTCCGTATTGGAAGCAGCTTTGCTGAACAATATTAAATTAAATCACAATTGTGGTGGTGTTTGCGCATGCAGCACTTGCCATGTTTATATTGAAAAAGGCATGGAGGCGCTTCCTGAAACTACGGAAAAGGAGGAAGACTTCATAGACAGAGCTCGCGACCCGCGATTAAATTCGCGACTCAGTTGCCAATGCGATCTGATGGAAGATGGTACCTTTATTGAAGTGCTAGTTCCGGATCAAAGTACTATTATTGCATCATAATATATTTATTCAGCTATATGTCTCAATTTGAAGAACCACCTATTTATTGGAATGATCATGAAGATATCGCACTGAAATTGTACGAGCGATTTGGTGATGATTTCAATGAATCAAAAATTTATAGAATTCGATTCACCGAACTCATTGAGTGGGTGCTGGAAATTCCTGATTTTAAAGGAACACGTGAGGAATGTAATGAAGGCCACCTCGAAATGGTTCAAAGTGCATGGGTATATGAATGGCGCGATAATCAATAACGCGTGTATACCATTTTATTGCCTACATTCGTTATCCTGTAAACCTCATTGCCTGTGAAAGATTGGATACGCATCATTCGTCCTGTTAATTTATTATTGCTCGCAGCTACTCTGTATGCCATCGACGGGTTTATTCTGCAACCGAATTTCAATACCTATGGAATTCGTTTTTCATTGAATGAATTTCAGTATTTCTTGCTGGTTATCTCTATTGTCTTGATTTGTGCAGGAGGCTATATCCTCAATGATTATTTCGATGTGCAGATTGATGAAGTTAACAAACCCTCGAAAGTGATGATAGGGAAGGGGATAGCTCCAAATTCAGCCTTTTATGTATATATGTTGCTCAGCTTTGGTGGTTTGGCCATTGGCACATACCTCAGTTTGGCAGTTGGCAACTGGAAGCTTGTTACAATTTATGTGATGGCAATTGCATTACTGTATTTTTATTCTGCAACCTTTAAGCGATATCCTTTAATCGGAAATATGATGGTTGCTTTATTGGCCGGCATAAGCATTTTGATGACATTTATTTATGAACCCAACCTGTATCAACTTGCAAGACCCGGAGATTATTTCATCGCCGGAATTTGCACTAAATTTATAATCGCTCTTGGTGTGATCGCTTTCACATCAACCATGGTTAGGGAAATTGTGAAAGACCTTGAAGATATGGAAGGCGATGATCGCTACGGCGCTAAAACAATGCCCATTGCCTGGGGAATAAATATCGCTAAGGTTATAACTGTGGTTTTTGTATTATTGACGCTGCTTGGTATCGGTTATATATTTACAAACATTATTGCAGCGGAAGGTATCATATATGGCACCTATATTGGCGTGATGCTTGGCTTCTGGGTTGCAGTGAGTGTTCGTCTTTTCTTGTCAAGAAACGCTAAGCAATATCACACACTAAGCACCATGATAAAAATAGGTATGCTTATCGGTTTATTGATCATGCCTTTGTATTCGATCGTAGAATTTTAATATGAAGATCATTCTTGCATCAGGCTCTCCGCGCCGCAGTCATATTCTCTCAACTGCGGGATTTAATTTTACAGTCATGGTGCCTGATGTAGAAGAAACATTTCCTGATTCCATGCCGGTAATGGATGTGCCCCTGTTCATAGCGGACAAAAAATTGCAGGCCGTGCTTACGGATACATCCGTTGACAATATTGTTATCACCGCAGATACAGTTGTAATATTACAGGACAGGATTATCGGTAAACCGATTGATGAAGCTGATGCTTTTCAGATTCTAAAATCGTTAAGCGGGAATATGCATCTTGTTGTTTCCGGTGTTTGCATCGCATATCAAGGAAAGCAATACGATATTGAAGTGACTACCAAAGTGTATTTTGATCATCTTACCGATGAAGAGATTTCGAAATACCTCCAAGAATGTAAGCCCTATGATAAAGCCGGTGCTTATGCCATTCAAGAATGGATAGGCATGAATAAGATTACGCGCATTGAAGGCGACTATTACAATGTAGTAGGATTTCCCATGAGCAAGATTTATCCGGTGTTGACTGCATTAATGGAATGATCAGATTGTATTTTCCTTGATCACAGCAATCATCTTGTCCACTTCTTCAAAGGTATTATAATAGTGTGGTGAAATGCGAACGGCGCCACTTACTCCTTTTTGATCGAAATCCAGTAACGCAAATTTCCGTGCGGCAGCGCCCGCATTTATTCCGTTTCTGTTCAATATTTCTTTGAAATACATCGGGTCACTGCGATCCGAGGTGAGCGAAATAATGGCACTCAAACGCGCACCTCTATCCTGCAAATGAATATGCGGAATGGCTGAAAGCTGTTGTCTTGCATAGGCACACAACTCCGCGTTATATAAAGCAATCTGATCAGGTCCAACATTTAAATAATACCGCATGGCTGCTATGGCTCCCGTAATGATGCCATACGATTGTTCCACATACTCAAAACGCTTGGCATCGGGAACTGGCTGATATTTATTTGCTTCAGTCCAGTCGGCACCGCGCATATCAATAAATAATGGTTCTAAACCGGCCTTAAGTGCTTTATCAGAAACATATAACATTCCGCAACCACGTGGACCACGCAGAAATTTTCGCATGGAGAATGAAAGAAAATCACATTTAATGGATGTAACATCTAATGGAATTTGTCCTGCACTTTGGCAAGCATCCACGAAATACCAGAGGTTATATTTTTCGCACAAATCACCAATTTGTTCAACCGGCTGAATCATGCCGGTATTGTTTGGAATATGTGTTATTGAAATCGCACGGGGCTGATATTGTTTAATTAATGTTTCTATGCTATCAATATCTACATCACCCTGTGGCGTATTTGCAGCGCGAACTACTTCAACACCAAATCGTTTATGCAGTGAGGCGAATTGAATCTGACTGCTTACATAATCATTAATAGTAGTAAGAATTACATCACCGGTATGCCAGGGTATTGAGGAAAGCGCTTTTGCAAATCCGTCGGTTGCGCTTGAAACGAAGGCAATATTATTAGGCGCCGCATGGAGCATTTCAGCACCTAGGTTGTAAAAATCGTTCAATAGTGAAGCGCGTTGATGTGCTAATTCATAGCCTCCCGTCAATGCCTCCTCCATGAGGTAATTACATATCGATTCAACAACCTGCATCGGATGCATGGAGCAACCCGCGTTATTAAAATGGATGGTATCATTACAGCCGAGTGTATCAAGGCGATATCTGTCGACAGGAAACTCCATGATCAGAACAATCCGTAAAGTTCGGTTTGCACTCGCTGAATTACATCACCGAGGTCTTCGGGATTTTCAGCAAAATTGCATTGGTCGATATCGATCACAAGCAATTTTCCATGTGTGTATTTGCTGATCCAGGCTTCGTAATATTCGTTTAATCTTCTCAGATAATCCAGGCGAAGATTATCTTCATATTCGCGACCGCGTTTTTGAATTTGGTTAACCAGTGCCGGAATCGACGCGCGAAGGTAAATCAGCAGATCGGGTGGCGATACTAAAGAAGTGATGGAATTAAATATTTCAGTATAATTCTGGAAATCTCTGGTGCTCATTAAACCCATCGCATGCAAGTTAGGAGCAAATATTTGTGCATCCTCATAAATGGTGCGATCCTGAATAATGGTTTTATCTCCTTTTTGAATATCCAGTATTTGTTTGAAACGGCTATTCAAAAAGTATATCTGCAAATTAAATGCCCAACGAGGCATATCTTGATAAAAATCGTAGAGGTATGGATTGTTTTCTACATCTTCGAAATGTGTCTCCCATCCAAAATGTTTTGCAAGTAAATGCGTAAGTGTGGTTTTTCCCGCACCAATATTTCCTGCAATGGCAACATGACGAACAATCCGACCACCTTCAGGTTTTGTTTTTGCTACCGGAACAGGTTTCACTGTTTTTTTAGGCGCTTCTTTAACAGTTGCTACAGGCTTTTTAGCTGCTTTCTTTTCCGGTTTTTCGGCGGCCTTTTTTGGCTTAGCTGTAGAACCGGACTTCGCGGCCTTTGATTTATTGGAAGGGGTATTGGACTTAGACATGATAGGTTTCTGATGATTCGGGATGAGCACTTGTATCAGCACTCACACATAATTGGTTAAAAGTAATTAATTCCCATGATTTTTCGCACCTCTGACACTGTTTTTTCAGCACTTTCACGCGCTTGCTCACCTCCTCGACGCACAATCTTACCTAAATAATCGGTATCCTGCATCAATGCGTTGATCTTTTCTCTGAAAGGGCTCAAATAATTCACCATATCCTCAGCCAGTTGCTTCTTCATATCACCATATCGAATGGTGCAGGTATCCCATGCATTTTTGTAATGTGAAACCACGTCTTCGGCAGAAACGATCTGCATCAACTCAAATAAATTCTGAATTTCCTGCGATGGCTTGCTATTCATTTCTGTTGGGCCTGAATCAGTTTTAGCACGCATGATTTTTTTGCGAATCATATCAGGTTCTTCATTCAGAAAAATAGCATTTGTTTCGCCACCCGTTTTGCTCATTTTTGTACTGCCATCCAATCCCGGTACTTTAACTAATTCTTCTCCGAAATTGTATGCAATGGGTTCAGGAAAGAAATCGACATCATAGCGATTATTAAATCGTTTGGCATAATCGCGGGTCATTTCAAGATGCTGTTCCTGATCTTTTCCCACCGGTACCATATAAGCACGATGAATTAATATATCAGCTGCCATCAGCACAGGATAAGTCAATAATCCTGCATTGATATTTTCATTGTGCAGTTTAATTTTCTCCTTAAAGGTGGCTACCTTCTCAAGTTCACCTTTATAAGCGAGCATGTTCAACAGCAGATATAATTCAGCAATTTGAGGAACATCGCTTTGCACATAGATGATTACCTTTTCAGGATCCAACCCGCTGGCTAAATAGGTGCAGATTGTCTGTCGCACCAGCATAGGAAGTTCGGTGGGATTGATATGTGTGGTGAAAGAATGATAATCCGCAATAAAGAAATATCCCCGAACATCCGAATCCTTGCTCAGACGCACATAGTTGCGCACGGCACCATAATAATTGCCCAAATGTAAAATACCCGTCGGCCGGGTACCACTCACCACGATTTTCATGCGGCGAAAATAAAAAAAAGATATGGCATTGACCCTCCGTTAAACTGTGTGAAGACCATCATTGCCAAAAAAAATCGCCTTACCTTTACCTTATGAAAGTGGATAAGCAATTGATCGATAAACTGGCAAACCTGTCTAAGCTGGAATTCAGCCCTGAAGAAGCTGCTGCCATCGAGAAGAACCTTTCAGATATGCTTGATTTTGTTGATAAGCTTTCAGAAGTTGATGTATCCGGAGTGGAACCTCTGGTTTACGTTAACCCTGCTATCAATGTTATGCGCCCTGATGAGCCGCAGATGGACATCTCAAAGGAGGACGCGCTGAAAAATGCCCCACTTGCCGACAGCGATTATTTTAAGGTGCCTAAAGTGATCCGTAAGTAATTATGAGCGATATCATTACGCTTTCCAATATCCGCAAAACATACGACCTCGGTAAAATGAGAATCGAGGTGCTGAAGGGCTTGAATACTACCATAGCAAAAAATGAATATGTTGCGATTA
>JAIBBA010000117.1 GCA_019694895.1 Chitinophagales bacterium | reverse complement strand
CTCATTCAAACCCCTCCAACCCATCAATAGTATTCCTATATGCCTTCCAACCGGTGCGCTGCGCTAATACTTTGACAACGTTTTCATGGTCCTCAAGGTTTTTGGTGCGAAATAATAGTAAATCGCGACTGCCTTTTGTAATCAAGTGGACATCATAGCGAATGCCGCCATTGCGGGTGTCTGATGTTCTCGACAGGAGTAAGTAATCAGGGTCTTCAATTGGCTTAAACCTCCCCCACCACCATTGAAACAAATGCGTGTAATCACGATACTGCATCTTCGCAATATTTACTTCAACACCTTCATACATGGCAAAAATGATAAACATGGGAAGAAATGCTACCGTCAGCACCCAATTATCCTTCACAAGGGCGCCCATTTGGAAAATAAATAATATCACCATATACCAAAAGGGATACTTGGCGCCCATAATGGTGTCAAAAACATAATAGTTATCATGCATCGAACGCTGCTTATGTATATACAAGAAACTTGGTGTATACATAACAAATTCAATTACGCTTTAACAATATCCAATATAAGCATCCTCATCAATTACTGAAATAAAAACTATACGAGCCTCCGCTAAAACGCGGGTTTACAACATTGTTGTAAATGGAGCCAAAAGTATATGATAGCCCAAAGAAGGAATAGAAGCTATAATTTGTTTGACGCTCGGTTATTTGCAATAAGATTTCCTCATCCGTGAGATCGCCTTTAGGGATGTTCAGTTGATCATTGATGAAATCAAGTGTGAAAAATCCGTTTAACGACAAGCCTTCCACTATCCTCCAGTTTATAGATGTAAAACAGCCTGCGCCATTCTTGGTGAGGTCGTGGAAATAATTAGAGCCATTGATGCCGACAGTAATAGAACCCCACTTTTGTGTGAGCGACAAAGACACATCCAATCGCTGGCGCATTAATAATTCTTCAGTCTTATTGTAAATTGTTGAGTCGATATAATGATGATACTCAGGTCCCACTTTGTAAAAAAAGGTTAGCAACTTGGTGGTAGACTCGTCATAAGGAAAAACATCATATTCTATTCCGGGAGCAATGGCAATATTTGTTTTATAATTGCTGTAGGTGCTCGTGCTATAAAACCCTTCCCCACCTAAACTCCAATGATCATTTAAACTATTAACAATGGTTGCGTTTCCATAGGTGCTATTATTAAAACTTTCATAAATGTCGCCATCACCAAAATCAAACACATCGGTATTATAATTCGCTCCGTATGAGAATCCGAGTTTCCATTCCTCCGTCACCTTGTCGGCCGACACATTTCCTGAAATTGAATAAGATTCATAGTTGGAGGTAAGGCTGGCATTAGCGTATGACGATATAGAATACACCCATCCCTTCCACTTATCATTTTCTTGTCGCTCTTCGCTGTTTGTACTGCCTGTGAATGTAATTTGCACCGGAAAGGCGGCATTCATTTTTGCAATAAATGGCAACAACCCCATCTTAATAACCTGCACTAATCCGGCACGAATTTCTTCGCTGGTGGCATTGGTATTCGCGATATAATGCAGCGTATCGTTTTTTCCTTCAAATGTTTTCTGTCCAAGGAAAAACAAAGTATAATCGGCACCACCACTTCCGGTACCTTGGGCGGTAATCAACAAATGCACATCACCATCAAATCTGTCGCGCACATAGTTTACAAAAGGTATTTCTGTTTTGATATAATCCTGATAGCCGTATCCGCCATCCAGATATAAATTCAAGTATGCCGAATTAATAGAATCGGTTTTCGTGGAATCTGTTGCCTGTGCAAACGATGCAAGGGACAGGAATGTACAAAATACAAGCGTGAGGAGGGTTTTCATAATATGAATAACGTAGAGAGTGTAAGACTAAGTATGCTAAATATTATACGAATTGCATCATCCAGCAATCTTCAATCCTTGTAACAAATGAGTGTTGATATTCCTCTTTTGTTGCTACCAATGGATTTATTACGATTGTTGATTTACTTATAAGATGCTGCGAAATTAAATCGGGCAAGGTAGATAATGTGGTAGTATGCCATCCCTCCACATCGCGATAATGCACTATCATTCTATCAAACAATTCAACACCATACTCATTTTCCAAACCTTGAATAAAGTGCACCGAGGTGTCAATAGAACATCCGCTGGCGTCGGTATGCGTTTCATCAACCATTAAAACGATCACGCGTGATTCAACGATAAAACCTGTTGCTTTCAATTGAATATTATGCGCCGCCCACTGTTTGGTGAAGGATTGCAAGGCCTGTGAGATTTCATTCTCCTCAGCCGATGTGAAGGGTCTTGAAGATTGATATACCCATACTTTTGAAGCAGGATCAAAATCAGCGATAAGCTTTTCTATGCTATTGTTTTCTGTTGCTATCATGCGAATAATCCGTTTGCCATAGCTACTAATTCGGCTACATCAAAAACTTTGACCCCTTCTTCTTTTTCTTTCATTTTAACGCCATCTGTCATCATGGTATTGCAGAAAGGGCAAGCAGATGCAATGATATCCGGATTTACTTCCAAAGCCTGCTCCGTACGTTCGATATTTATTTCTTTATTGCCATGTTCCGCTTCCTTCCACATTTGCGCACCACCGGCACCACAGCAAAGACCTCGCGATTTACAGCTTTTCATTTCTGCCAATTGCGCGTCGAGTTGAATTAATACATTTCTGGGCGCTTCGTAAATATCATTTGCTCTTCCGAGATAACATGAATCATGGTAAGTAATTCGCTTACCTGCAAATGCACCTCCTTCCACTTTCAGGCGTCCTTCATCTATCATTTGTTGCAGGAATGCCGTATGATGAAGAACTTCATATTCACCACCAAGCGCAGGGTATTCATTTTTAAGGATATTGAAGCAATGCGGACAGGTGGTAACAATTTTTTTAATACCATAGCCATTCATAACCGCAATATTGTTTTGCGCCAGCATCTGAAACAAAAATTCATTACCTGCTCGGCGGGCAGGATCTCCGGTGCATGACTCTTCTGTTCCTAGCACGGCAAAACGAACGCCTATGCTGTTTAAAATTCTTACAAATGCTCCGGTTATTTTTTTCGCTCTATCATCGAAACTACCGGCACATCCAACCCAAAACAGCACTTCCGGTGATTCGCCATTTGCAAATAATTCGGCCATTATCGGCACATTAGTCAGATTCTCCTGCATATTCATTTAGCTTACTGTGTAAAGCTTGCTTACAGATTAAATTTCATTTTTCCAGTTCACCCTATCGCCCGGATTAAATTGCCATGGGGCCTGATTATTTTCCATATTATTGAACATCATATTCCACTCATTAGGCGCATTACTTTGTTCCATAACGGCATAACGGCGCAACTCCAGAATGATGCTCAATGGTTGAATACCCACAGGACATTCCTCCACACAGGCGTTACAGGTGGTGCATGCGCGAATTTCTTCTGCGGTGATATAATCGCCAAACAATGATTTTCCATCGTCGGTAATAGCGCCATGCTTGTCAAAATTACGACCCACTTCTTCCAGCCTGTCGCGCGTATCCATCATTATCTTACGAGGAGATAATTGTTTTCCGGTAATATTTGCCGGACAGGCAGCAGTGCATCTTCCACATTCGGTGCAGGCATAAGCATCGAGCAAATGTTTCCAGGTGAGGTCGGTTACATCTTTGGCACCAAAGGTTTTTGGCGGATCAGGTATTTCAGTTATCGCTGCAGAGGGGTCTAGCATCGATTTCACCTCGTTGGCAATCACAGGCATGTTTTCCATTTTTCCCGCCACAGCAAATCTGGTATAATAAGCATTGGGGAATGCTAAAATAATGTGAAGATGTTTCGAATAAGGAATGTAATTCAGGAAGAATAAAATACCCAGAATATGTACCCACCATGCAATACGTTCAACATGCTCTAATGATGCAGTGCCCATATGCATAAAAAGTTGGCTGGTGAATTGACCAACCAATAAGGTGCCTGTATCTACATAATGCGCTGCACCTAATTGTTGAAGGCGGTAATCGGCTCCATTCATGGTGAGAATTGCCGTAACTAATATCAGCTCCATTCCCAAAATAAAATTGGCATCTTTAAACGGCCAGCCTTTTAATTCGGGCTGCGTAAATCGCTTTACCTTGAGCACATTTCTTCTCCATAGAAAAACAAGCGTTGCCACTAATGCCAATGCCGATAATGTTTCGATCAGGCTAATAACAAAAGTGTAAAATCCACCCAGATACGGTGCGAAAGTTCTATGATTGCCGGTTACGCCATCGATTGCAATCTCAATTAATTCGAGGTTGACGATTACAAAACTCACATAGATAAATAGGTGTAATACGGCAGGAAGCGGCTTGCGAAACATTTTCTTTTGTCCAAGTGCGAAAAGCACCATATGCTTCCATCTTCTGGCCGGCTGATCTGTAAGCGATTCTTTTCGCCCCAATAATATATTCCTGCGGATGGCAACGAATTTTCTCCCCGCCAAATAGAAGGACACACCAAACACCACTGCGAAAAGCACCTGCAGAACTATCTCCATGCAATACTTGTTTATACGGTTGCTAAATTAAGCGTATTTTTAGGACTGTAAAAAGGGATTATACACATGCCTAAAACCTTACTCATAGTATTGTTAGCCGCAATATGTTTTTCGGCAGATGCGCAACAATCTTCCCCCGGCAGCTGTATCGGGCTTTCAGCCTATCATGCCATGAATGATGCGGCTCCCGGTGAACAAATCCCTGTCTACATCAAGGGCGATGTGCCGGCTCTTGCAGCACTCATCAAACAGTATGGCGGCACCTTTAAGTTTGCTGCCGGAGATATCATTTCGGCTACTTTAGACCGCGCTGCGATCAGGGCTATCAATGAAAGTGGCCTGGCAGTCAGGATTGAGGCCAATGCCAATAAAGGCAACCTGCTGAATGATGTGATGGTGCTCCACAACAACGTAGATTCGGCCTTTTACGGCTATTGGCCTCTGGAACAGGCCTACGATGGCACGGGAGTTGTGGTAGGTATCATAGATGCCCCTTTTGACCTTGACCATGGCGACTTTACCGATGCCGACGGCAATAGTCGCATTAAATACGTTTGGGACCAGAATATCACAACCGGAGCCCCTCCTACCCCTTATGGATATGGTGTTGAGTGCGACAGCGCTATGATTGCTGATGGCACCTGTCCAAGCGTGGATGATGACCCTTTACATTATTCGCACGGAAGCGGCGTTACCGGGGTTGCGGCATCCAGCGGCATGGCATCGAACCACTACCGCGGAGTAGCTCCAAATGCTGACCTGATCTTGGTTTCAATGGATTTTAACAATGATTATGAAACCAACGCAACAGATGCCATAGCTTATATCTATGCCAAAGCTGCTGAAATGGGGAAACCCTGCGTTATTAATACCTCTTTCGGCTCTTATGCCGGTTCTCACGATGGTTCCGACCTGATGAGTCAGACCATAGATGCCTTGATAACAGCCTCTCCGGGACGCGCACTTGTTGCTGCTGCAGGGAATGCAGGGAATAATGCCTTCCACCTGGGGTACGATGTTACTGCCACTGAGCAATTCACCTGGTTTAAGAAATTGAGTTACATGAACCTGGTTTATTTTCAGTTGTGGGCAGATACCACTGATTTTAATCAGGTAGATTTTCGCTTAAGTGTTGATGAGCCTGCCGGATTTACATCTTTGGGAAGTACCCCCTATTTCAATATGCTGAGCGATTTTGATTTCACCGGCGATATCATTGATTCAGTTACATATTCCATTCCCGGAGGCGGCAATATCACCATATATGCGCAGTTGGATAACGATAAATATTTCCTGGAATTTGTGGCAACGCCTTCAGTCCCCGGAAATTACTGGCGATTGAGTACAGTAGGAAGCGGCCATTTTGATATTTGGTCGGCTGAATCAACAACAGGTTTTTCAAATTATGTTACCACCGGTTTACCTTCTGCTGTTGTTTTACCGGAGATTGTCAATTATCGTTTACCGGATACGGATCAAACTATTGTGAGCAGCTTCCAATGCAGCGATCATGTAATCACGGTAGGCAGTTATGTGAATCGCGATAGCATGACGAATTTTTATTTGGAGAACCCGCCATTTTTCGATGTAGTAGGTGCCCTGTTTTATTCTTCAAGTCATGGCCCCACACGCGATGGTCGCATTAAACCTGATATCTGCGCTCCCGGAGCACGCGTTTTAAGCACGGCAAGTGATACACTTACAGAATGGTTGGCATTGTTAGATGCCGCAACTTATGTAAGTGCCGATGCTCAGCATTATTTATATAATGGCACTTCATTCAGTTCACCAGCTGTTGCCGGAATTGCTGCATTATATCTGCAAAAAAATCCAAACGCCAACGCGGCTGAAATAAAAGATGCCATTCTTTCTCAAGCAAGAAAAGATGACTTCACAGGCGCTGCATTGCCGAATAATTTATGGGGATATGGCAAAGCAGATGCATTCAGAACACTCACCGGCGATTGGGGTTGTGCTGCAGATGATTATACCGAACCGCCTGTCGATTTGCAGGTACTCGCAACCACACCAACTAAAGCCATGTTAGATTGGGATATTATACCAAATGCTGCAGGATATCAGATTTGGTATAAATCAAGCGGTGGCTCATGGAATAAATTGAAATCGCCAAGCCATACAAAAACTATTTCGGGTTTAACGCCAAATACTACCTACAATGCGAAAGTGCGCAGTTACTGCACAGGTTTTGGATTCTCTGATTTCAGCACCACGATTACATTTACCACTCCACCACTTCGTGAAGATATATCATCCGAAATGCTGATCAATGTGTATCCGAATCCGGCAAGTAATATACTGCACGTTGATGGCGTTGATGCAGGAAGCAGCATTGTGATAGTAAATATGCTTGGACAAGTGATTTACAACCAAACAACAACAAATGCCGAAACCAATCAAATTGATATACACGATTGGGCTGAAGGCATGTATCGCCTCTTGATTAACGAGCATGACAATTACACATTACACACCTTTATAGTAGCCAGATAATCAATGGAACAAACACTCACTCAGATCATTTCTCCGGAAAAGGTATTGCAAAAGATAAAGCGTATTGCCTTTGAAATTGCTGAAGATAATTACGATGAACCGGAAATAGTATTGGCAGGCATTTGCAAAGAGACCGAAGGTTATGCTTTTGCAGAATTGATTTATCAGGAATTAAAGAAAATATCATCTGCACATATCATATTAACGCATGTTGAACTCGATAAACACAATCCAGGTGATTCTGTTGTTGAATTAAATCTTACTGAAGAGCAGATAGACAATAAGGTTATCATCCTTGCCGATGATGTATCCAATACCGGTCGCACATTGTTGTACGCCATAAAACCATTGTTATCTTATTCACCGAAAAAAATCCGCAGCGTAGTATTGGTAGAGCGCAAGCACAAATTATTTCCTGTTACGCCTGATTATGTCGGACTATCATTGAGCACCACCATTCACGAGCACATCAAAGTTGTGCTGAGCGATAAGCAGCATGCAGGTGTATATTTAATGTAAGGATTTTCAATTACCCTTTCTGGCATTCAACAGGTCGGCAACAAAGCCGGGTTTTGCATGAACAGGATCAATGACTTGTTGGGCTTGTTGATAATGCACTTCGCGCTCTTCAAGTTTTGTGGTGATGTATGCTTGTAATTCCTCATCATTCAATTTTGCAATAAGCGGGCGCTTTTCTCTTCGTGTATGCAATCTGCTAAAAAGGAATTCCGGGGTAACTTTCAAATAAACGGTAATACCATGTTCACGCATCCAATGCATATTATCATGGAAGCATGGTGTCCCTCCGCCACAAGAGATAACGGCATGATTAAGAGATATAGTTTGCTGTAATAATGATGATTCCAATTCGCGGAAATAGGCCTCCCCTTTTTCGGCAAACACTTCACTTACAGATTTACCTTCATGCGCTTCAATTTGCTTATCCAGATCTATAAAATCAACATTCATTTTCCGAGCCAATTTCTTGCCGAAAGTTGTTTTTCCGCAACCCATAAATCCAATCAGATACACTCTCATGCGATGCGAATTCTAGGGTCAATTACAGAATATAAAATATCAACGATAATATTGATGACAACAAATATCACGGCAGTATATAAAATTGCACCCATGGCAACAGGGTAATCAAAAGTTTTCAGCGCATTCACTGTTTCATAACCGATGCCATTGTATCCAAAAATCGCCTCGATGAAAAATGCGCCGGTAAGTAATCCTGCCAGCCAACCTGAAATACTGGTAACTACAGGATTTAAGGCATTTTTCAGCGCGTGGCGAAATACAATTTTTCTTTCTGAAAGGCCTTTTGCTCTTGCGGTGCGGATATAATCATTACTCAACACATCTATCATGGCACTTCGTGTTAACTGGGTGATTACCGCAATAGGACGAATACCGAGCGCAATGGCAGGGAGAATAAGATTTTGCAAGGCCAGATAACGTTCACCGGTATAAGGATCTGTTTCGTACAGATTGCCGGTCATATTAAATCCCGTAATCGAAGCCAACAAATAAGCAAATATCAATTGCAAGATAATGCCTGCGAAAAACGAGGGAAAAGAAATACCCAACACACTTCCGGCAGTAAATAACCGGTCAATCGCGGTTCCTTGTTTTACGGCAGCAATCACACCGAGTGCAATACCTACTACGGTAGCCAGCAACATGGCTGCAAGTGCCAGAACCAATGTATTCGGAATGCGCTGCGATAAAATTTCATTCACACTTCGCTTACTCACGTAAGACCTGCTCAAATAAGGTTTCTTAAGAACCGTAGCTGTATGATTGATAGTAAACAATCTGAAATAATCATACTTACCGCCATCCAAAAAATATCGGGAACTACTATCTGCAACCTGATGAAAACTCAAAGGCGAAATATCATTCAAATACAACAATAATTGTTGTGATACCGGCAGATCAAGTCCTAGTTCCTTTTTGATATTTTCTATTGTTTCTTTATCTGCTTTTTCACCTGCAATTTGTCGCTCCGGGTGAATGCGTGTCAGCTGAAAAAGAAAGAAAACCACTATCACCACACCGATCAGCACCAGCACGCCGTAACCAAGTCGTTTGATGATATAGCTAATCAAGATTACTTCTTATTGGGTCAGAAAATTGCTGTCGGAAGGTAGTTTACCATCAGCATACTTGGCTGTTACTTTACCATTTTTGATTACGATTAATCCGGTATTCGTCTCCATCATTTTTGCCAATACATCTTTATCGGAAACATAATAACCAAATTCCAATCCAGAGGCTTTTTTCATCATCTCCAATACCTCAGGAGATCCTGAACTGGCAACGAAAAATGGTTTTTGCGCTGTGTTTGACATTTGCATAACAGCCAAAATTGATTTCCAATTTTCCATGGTAAGTTTATCGGAACTAAGTTCGTTGATGATAAACATGACAGCATTTGTAGTATCGTTAATCAGTGCAGTAGTCAGATCATTGCCAACCGTATCTTGCAGGAAGAATTCATTGTAGGGTTCTTCTGCATCCCGCAATTTTGCTGACACCTGAATACCGGGAGCAAACATCTCATTTGAAATCACCATTAATTCGGTTGGCTTTCTTTCGGGGAAATACGTTTTTTTAATTTCCTCGAATGAAGGAAGATCGCGCCATGCCCATTTTGCAATGATGGTTCCTTCTTTCATCAGTACTACATTCGGATTTACGCGAGCGATGGTGAGACATACCTTATAATCGGCAGTATAAAACGGAAATGCCATTTGCTGATTGTGTCGGAATTTCTCAATCTCTGTTCTTCCTTCGCCAACAAGTGCAAAGGTGAATAGTCCTTCTTTCTCAGCATCCTTTTGAACAG
>JAIBBA010000116.1 GCA_019694895.1 Chitinophagales bacterium | reverse complement strand
ATGGGATTATGGCACTGGTCTTCAGGTATGCCTGCTGCAGAAGTGATTGATCTTGAAATGGATTGGATCAATGCCGATTGCAGCAACGATCCATATGTTGGAATTGGTGCCAGCACTTTTAATTATCGCAATGCAGCATACGTCACCGATCCGGGTGCTGCATATGATCCTATCAGCGGTCGCATGTTTTTATTATACACCATGAAAATTGAATACACAGATGTATTCGGTGATCCAACAAACCCTTCCGCACAATCTTTTCACGATATTTTCGGAACCTATAGCGATGACGGCGGTGCAACATGGGCACAACCTGTTAATCTGACCAATACTGCAGAAACAGGTGAAGAAAACTTCTTTATGTATGTGTATGATAGAGTTGTTGATGGAAAAGTTTACGCCGTTTGGCAGCAGGATGGTGAACCGGGGCATTTTAATGAAGGCGATCCGATAACAGTAAATAATATTAAATTCCGTGCATGGGATATTGAAAGTTTCAATCCGACATTGCCAACTGCAGCATATTTATTTGTAACTGATATTGGCGAAGTAACTTTTACAAATATTTCAGAAGATGCAACAGGTTGTAATTTCTGGGATTTTGGTGATGGCACTACCAGTAATGAATCTGATCCCGTGCATATCTATACAGTAGCCGGTGAATATACGGTTTGCCTCACCGCAGAAAATCCATACGGCACGGATACTTATTGTGGAACTATTTATATCAGCCTTCCTCCTGATGCAGCATTTTCATATACCGGCGATCCTATCGTCACCTTCACCGATCTTACCTTAAATGACCCTACTTCATGGTCATGGAATTTTGGTGATGCTACTACCAGCACATTGCAAAATCCGGTGCATACTTTCACTTCTGAAGGTACATTTACTGTTTGCCTTACAGCAACAAATGCACTCGGATTCGAAGTATATTGCTTGCCTGTTACGATAGATTCTACCGAATTACTTGCGCCGGCAGCTGATTATAGTTTTACAGTTGCAGGTGGCACTACAGTGAATTTCACCGACATGTCTACAAATGCTCCAACGTCATGGGCATGGGATTTTGGTGATGGCGGTTCTTCTACCGAACAAAATCCTTCTCATGCATTCCCTTCATCATCATCTTATGAAGTTTGTTTGATTGCAGCAAACGCATTTGGAAGTGATACCGTTTGTAAAACAGTTTTAGGCAGCGAAGTGATAGACCTCAGCGATATGATTACTTTGCAACCAAATCCTGCACACGATATAGTTACCATTCATACCGGAACTTTCCATCCGGATATGATACATGTGTATGATATCACAGGTCGCGAAGTAATGGTTGAAGTGCAATTGTCAGCTAATGATACTTATGTAATGCAAGTATCATCATTGCCTCAAGGCGCTTACATTGTGCACATGCAACATGAAAATGAAAGTGGTTACGCCAGATTGATAGTGCAGTAACCGGAAAGAATATTTTTTGTAATGCAGGAATTACCTTCAGAAGGAGAGTAATTCCTGCATTACTGTTTTTACCTGTTCTACATTCGGCAACATCGCACGCTCCAATCCCGAATTCAATGGAACTGCAGGAAGGTCTTTAGCGCCCAATGTTCTTACCGGTGCATCAAGATAGCGGAATAATTCAGAACCTATTCGTCCCGACATTGCCTGTGCATATGAATTGATCAATGGCTCTTCTGTTAACACAAAACATTTATTATGTCGCTTAACCGATGCAGTAATTGCTTCCCAGTCGTATGGATATAATGTGCGCAAATCGAGTATTTCTACCTGACCTGGAAATTGTTTCGATGCATTCAACGCCCAGTGCACGCCCATGCCGTAAGTGATAACCACCATGCTTTCGCCATTATGAATATGCTTGTCGTCGGCATGTTGGAAAATTCTTGCTTTGCCAAGTGGTATGATATAATCATCGGCCGGTTGAATATTTTTTGCAGCTGCAGTTCCCGGTACTTTACTCCAATACAATCCCTTATGTTCAAACATGACAACAGGATTAGGATCATAAAATGCACCTTTCAATAATCCCTTCATGTCTGCGGCATTGCTCGGATATACAACCTTAATTCCTTTAATGGCAGTGATAGATGATTCAATAGAACCGCTGTGATAAGGTCCGCCCGAACCATACGCACCAATAGGCACGCGAATGATAGATTGCACATTCCATTTGCCATTGGTGAGATAATATGATTTGGATAATTCGCTTACCAATTGATTCACGCCCGTCCATATATAATCAGCGAATTGAATTTCAACAACTGGCTTTGCACCAACAGCACTCATACCGGCAGTTGAACCTACTAAATAAGCTTCCTGAATGGCAGTATTAAATACGCGATGATCGCCATGTTTTGCAGCCAGTGTTGCCGCTTCGCGAAATACACCTCCAAGTCGGCGACCTACATCCTGACCATAAAATAATGCTTCCGGATGTTTAGTAAGAATTTCATCCATGGCAAATAATGCAGCATCAACCATCGGCACTACATCAGCACCTTGTGGTTCGCGCGTGCCTTGTTCTTCAGTGTATGGCGAAGGTGCAAATTCGAAATCTGATACTGTTGCAGGATCAGGATCTGCTGATGCTAAAACTGTTTGAAAATCAGCTCTCGTTTGTTGATCGGCTTCAGTTTCTATTGTTGTTATTTCTTGTAATGAAATGCCCGCATCAACCAACACCTGTCGCAGTCGCGGCAGCGGATCACGTGAAGCATGTTCTTTCAAATCTTCTTCACTGCGATACATCTCCATCCGCACACCACTTGTATGATGTCCGAGTAATGGCACTTTTGCATGAATGAGTACAGGTTTGCGATGCACACGCACATAACCGATGGCGTCTTTCACACATTGCCAGCTTTCAGCAAAATCAGCACCATCAACGCGTACTCTGCGCAATCCTTTAAATCCACCTGCATATTCATAAGCATCCATTGTCCGCGCTTCTTCTCGCGATACACTGATACCCCAATCATTATCCTGTACCAAATAAATAATCGGTAATCCTTTTAATACCGAAAATTGTAATGCTTCAGAAACTTCACCCTCTGTCATCGCACCATCGCCAATAGAACAAACAACTAAAGGATGATCATTCGAAGTTGCCAACAAATTTTGTTGCTCTAAATATTGAATGCCCTGCGCAACACCTGTTGTTGGAATAGCCTGCATACCTGTTGCCGACGACTGATGTATCATCTGAGGATAATCAGGGCCTTTATAACTGGGGTGACAATAATAATTTCTTCCTCCGCTAAATGGATCATCGCGCTTGGCCATCAATTGCAACATGATTTGCGCCGGCTGCCATCCCATGCCCATTAAAAATGCATCATCGCGATAATATAAACTTGCCCAGTCGCTCTTTTTTAATTGCATGCCCATAGCGAGTTGTATCGCCTCGTGACCACGTGAATTGGCATGCACAAAAACACATACCTGACGGTTTTCATTAAATATATCACTCATCACCTTGCTGGTGTACATCTTGCGATATGCCTCCAGCAATACCTTGCGGTCGATCATTTCCAATGTCTCTTTTTGATTCATTATCCTATTGACGAAATACTTATTTAATATGCGTTGTAAATAATACGTTGCCGTTCAATGATCCTTCAAGCACATCACCAATGGCAATAGGTCCTACACCTGCCGGTGTCCCGGTGAATAATAAATCGCCCTGCTGTAAAGTGAAATAGTTGCTTAAATAACTGATCACCTCCGGCACGGGAAATAACATTTCACCGGCATTCCCTGTTTGCACTGCAACGCCATTTTTCTTCAATTCAAAACTTGCACGTGAAAGCAGCGACATATCCTCCAGTGGCTGCATGGTTCCCACTACGGCTGATTGATCAAATGCTTTCGCAATCTCCCATGGCAATCCTTTCTTCTTTTGCTCTGCCTGTACATCTCGTGCTGTAAAATCAATGCCAACAGTAATGCCATCAACATACTTGCTCGCAAATTGTGGTGCAATATGCTTACCGTTTTTACAGATACGGAACACTAATTCGCACTCAAAGTGCATATCTTTTGAAAAATCAGGCATGTAAAAATCGTTGCCCTTCAGAATGGCTGTGGGTGGTTTCATAAAGATGACCGGAGCCTCAGGAATCGCATTATTCAATTCCTTGGCATGCTCGCCATAATTCCTGCCAACGCAAAAGATCTTCATAAGCGGCACAAAATTACAAAAGCGATACCGCACCAACAGCAGCAGTACCCCATTTCCTGTATCTTTGTATATGCGATTTTCAATAAAACACCTGATTTTAAGCAGTTTTTGCCTCCTGATGATGCTCCCCTCATTGCAGGCACAGCGCCAATTGGGCTCAAAACCAATGGGCAACGGACAACCGGGCTCTGCAGGCAAATCATTCGATCATATTGAAGGTACTTATGCTGTGGTTAACGGCATTAATATGTATTACGAACAATACGGCGAAGGGGATCCCATCCTGCTGATTCACGGCAACGGCGGCTCAACCGAATCCTTCGACGGTCAAATTGCATTCCTCTCGAGAAAATATAAAGTTATTGTTGCTGACTCAAGAGGGCAGGGGAGATCAACTAATAATGCCGATAGCCTGACGTATGAACTGATGGCGGAAGATTTTTATCTGTTCCTGGAGCAATTGGAACTCGATAGTGTAAATATTGTGGGTTGGAGCGATGGTGGTATCATAGGACTGATCCTTGCCCGCGATTATCCCGAAAAAGTAAAAAAACTTGTTGCCGTAGGTGCAAATTTGCGTCCCGATACCACAGCGGTGAGTGAAGCATTACTCGACTGGACACGCATGAAAATGGAACAGGCACAGGATTCTGTTGCGGCAGGAAAAAAATCATTCGCCACAGAAGAAATGCTCATGCGTTTGATGTTGCATCATCCTAATATTGATGTTGCCGATCTGCATGATATTAAAGCACCCGTAATGGTAGTCGCCGGCGATCACGATCTGATAAAAGTTACGCATACAGTTGAGATCTACGAAAATCTTCCGCATGCTCAATTAGCGATATATCCGGGTGCAACACATAATCTCATGCTGGAATCACCGCAATTATTTAACAACGCCGTATTGCGATTTTTCTCCAGACCTTATGTTGCTAAAGACCCGATGTCGGTGATGTTAGATACCCCTTCGAAAAATAATGATGAAGAATAATAATTAACCTTCACGGTTAATTGTAAGTATTCATTGCGCGGTCTATTCCCTCAAGCACCATGCTGATTACGGCATTTCCTGCGCGTTCAATATTGGTGCGCACATCTGCTTCTTCCTCGCTTTCCCATTTTCCTAAAACAAAATGTACTTGTGCGCCTTTGGGGAAATTATTTCCTGCACCAAATCGCAGTCGCGGATATTGATCGGAACCCAAAATTTCTGTGATATTTTTTAATCCGTTATGACCTCCATCACTGCCTTTTTTTCTGATGCGCAGAGTGCCTAACGGCAGATTAATATCGTCGGTAACAACAATGAGATGTTCAATAGCAATCTTCTCTTTATCCATCCAGTATTTCACCGCCTTGCCACTGAGATTCATATAAGTGGTTGGCTTTATTACGGTTAGCTGTCTTCCTTTAATGCGTATCTCCGCAACATCGGCATATCTTCCTGATGTAAAGGATACATTGTGTTTCGCAGCGAGATGATCTGCAACATCGAAACCGATATTATGACGTGTGAAATCATAATCGGCACCAATATTTCCGAGGCATGCGATAAGGAATTTCATGTCAGGCTCAACAGTAGTTGAAGGAGTGGGTTGCTTTTTGGAAAATAAAAAACGAAGCAATTTCATGTACTGCTAAGTTAACAGAAATTGCTTCGTTAAGTATGCTGAACGGATCAGGCTTTCTTCTCTGCTGCAGGAGCTGCTGCTGCGGCACCTTTGTCATCAGTTGCAGCTGTTTTCAGCGCGCGTGGTGATGCTATGGTGGCAATAGGAATGCTCTTAGAACCGAGAACTTCTACGTTGGCAATATTGATATCGCCGATACGTGCCGTTTTGTTGATTTCGAGATCTGTAATGTCGAGTGTAACCTTGTCTACGAGATCTTTTGGCAATGCTTTAATGCTCAGTTTTTTCAAACGTTGAACAAGCTTACCACCATTTTTAACACCAATAGACTGACCTTCCAATTTAACAGGTACCACGCAGGTAACTTTTTTGGCAGGATTTAATTTCAGAAAATCGATGTGCAAGATCTCATCAGTCACTTTGTGAAACTGAATTTCGCGCATCAAGCATTCGTGTGTTGCACCGTTAACGGTTACGTGAACTTTGTAAACGTTAGGCGTATACACCAAATTTTTAATCGCTGAATTGGCTACTTCGAAATGGATGTTTTCGCCATCACCATAGAGAACACAAGGCACCATGCTTTCCGCGCGTGCATCCATTGCTGAACGGCGCCCTACATGATCTCTCACCTTGCCTTCTAATTGAAATGTTTGCATTGTGATTGAGTTATTGTTTAGTTATTAATAAAAAGCGAACTGATACTTCTGTGCTCATGCGTGTTGCGTATCGCGCGTGCAAATAATTTTGCCGATGACAACACCCTGATTTTCGACGACTCTCGTTTCAACGGAATGGTATCCGTTACCACAATCTCTTCAAGCGACGAATTTTCAATTGTTTCATACGCCTTGCCCGATAATACCGGATGCGTACAAAAAGCACGTACTGTTTTTGCGCCTTTCTGCTTCATCAGATTGGCAGCATTGGCAAGTGTGTTACCCGTATCAACAATATCGTCGATCATAATAACATCTTTGCCCGAAACATCACCGATAACCGTCATCTCAGCAATCTCATTGGCCTTCTTGCGATACTTGTCGCAAATAACCAATTCAGTATTGAAATGCATGGCGTAGCGACGATTGCGTTTCGTGCTGCCTACATCCGGTGATGCAAAAATTACATTGGTCAAATCGAGGTTCTCTTCAATATATGGCACATATATCGCCGTTGAACTCAGGTGATCTACCGGTATATCGAAAAAACCTTGAATCTGATCGGCATGTAAATCCATCGTTACAATTCTATTCGCACCCGCAGCAGTCAATAATTCCGCCACCAACTTAGAACCGATGGAAACACGTGGCTTGTCTTTTCTATCCTGACGCGCCAATCCGAAATACGGAATTACGGCAGTGATGTACGAAGCAGAAGCGCGTTTTGCAGCATCTATCATCAACAATAATTCCATCAGATTGTCCGAAGGAAACATAGTGCTCTGAATAAGAAACACATAACTTCCACGCACACTCTCCAAAATATTCGGCTGAAACTCACCATCACTGAACTTGTCAATGGTCATCTTTCCCAGCGGCTGGCCATAGTAATCGGCAACTTTTTCCGCCATGTAGCGGCTGGTAGTACCGGAGAACAGCTTTACATCATTGGTAACCATCGGACTATTCGTTCGTTTGAGCCCGCAAAGATAGGAAAAAGCCGCGTATGAAGAAAGTGTTAAGCCATCTTTGCGACTAAATTTCGCAGATAGTCAAAACTGTGATGCATGCGCGTTCCATACCAGCTAAATGCTTCACCGTCAGCAAGTTGTACTTTCGCATTTGGCAATAACGCTTCAATTTCGGCACGATGTTTGTCCTTGAAAGGGTAAGGTTCGCTCGACAATAGCACCAGCTCCGGCTCCAGTGCCCTTATTTCCGTGTCGCTAATCGAAGGGTATCGACGCCTTTCGGCAACCACATTTTCCCACCCGCAGCAGTTCAACATATCGTCTATAAACGTGTCGCCGCCTGCCGACATCCAAGGGTCGCGCCAGATGAGGTAAAGCACTTTTTTGGGGGGAGAAATTGAGCTTTGTTGTCGCAACCCGGCCTCTGCTCTCTCAAGCTCAAAGATCCTTTGTTGTACAGTTGTGGTGGTTTGTGTAAGCCGACCAACAATCCGCATCATCTCGTAGGCATCGGCAACGCATGTAATTTCTGAGAGGTATACAGGCACATCTGAAGCCAGCGCTTCAACCTGGTTTTGCTCGTTCTCTTCCTTGTTGGCTATGATCAAATCCGGGTTTAGGGATCTGATGAGGTCTACACGCAGATTTTTTGTGCCACCGATAACCTGCACACGTTTATTGATGCCGACAGGATGCACACAAAATTTGGTAACACCAACCAGTGCATCCTCCAAACCGATATCCACCAGCAATTCCGTCAGCGAAGGCACCAAGGAAATAATTCGCTTCGGAGGAAAATTGCCGGAAGCAATAAATGCATCTATATCGCTGATGATCATTTCAACAAGGCATGCATCACATCATATCGCGTGATGATAAATGTTTTGTCGACCTTAAAATCGCGCACTAATAATGCCGGATTTTCGGGCGTCAACATAGCACTTAATGCATCAACAGGTGCAGATATATCTACAAATGGAAATGCTGCACTCATTACCTCGCCAACTGTTTTCATACGCAACTCCGGATCTTTTACGACCTGCTGATATAAAGTTGATTCATTAATGGCACCAACAATTCTTCCGCCATCCGTTACAGGTAATTGTGAAAAATCATTTTCCATCATAATCTGCAGCGATTGCGAAACGGTAGTATGCGCATCAACAGAAATTAAATTTCCTGCCTGATTGCTGCTGATCAAATCGCGCGCGGTAAGACCTGATTTATCTACATAACCCATTTTCATCATCCACGACGGGTTAAACATTTTTCCAAGATAGCGCGTGCCATGGTCAACAAATATCACTACTACAACATCGCCTTTTTTGAATTGATCTTTTAATTGCAGCAATCCCTGTAATGCAGAGCCACTCGAGTTTCCAACCCATATGCCTTCTTCGCGTGTAATGCGCGCAGTCATGATGGCGGCCTCTTTATCGGTCACTTTTTCAAACCTGTCTATCACACTGAAATCTACATTCTCAGGTAAAAAATCTTCACCAATGCCTTCTGTTACATAAGGATAAATTTCGTTCTTATCAAAAATACCTGTCTCCTTATATTTTTTAAATACCGAGCCATAAGTATCAATACCAAAAACTTGAATATCTGGATTTTGCTCTTTCAAATACCTGCCGGTTCCGCAAATGGTACCACCGGTCCCAACTCCCGCAACAAAATGCGTGATCTTGCCTTCGGTTTGTTGCCATATTTCCGGACCCGTACTTAAATAATGCGCTTTTGCATTACTCGGATTATCATATTGATTTGGTTTCCATCCATTAGGAATTTCACGCACCAATCGAGAAGAAACAGAATAATAACTTCTTGGATCTTCAGGATCAACATCCGTTGGACAAACAATTACTTCAGCACCGAATGCTTTAAGGGCATTTACCTTTTCAATACTCTGCTTGTCGGTGGTCGTAAATACACATTTATATCCTTTGATAATTGCCGCAATGGCAAGTCCCATTCCAGTATTTCCTGAAGTGCCTTCAATAATGGTACCTCCCGGTTGCAATCTGCCGTCCTTTTCAGCATCCTCAATCATCTTCAAAGCCATGCGGTCTTTGATGGAATTTCCAGGGTTAAAAGTTTCAACTTTTGCCAATACCGTTGCATCAATGCCCTTTACGATATTGTTTAACTGCACCAATGGGGTGTTTCCGATGGTATCTAAGATATTTTTATGCCACATAAGCGCAAAGGTAGGAAAAGGTGAGCTTGCCTCGCCACGGCGGGTTGTGAATGGTGAGTGTTTAAATCGTGATACGTGATTCGTGACTCGTGACTCGTGAGTGAGATTCCTCCGCAAACTCCGCCAACTCCGCGATTGAAATAGGGTGAGCGGTGAATTTCTTTGCGCCTTTGCTACTTAGCGTCTTTGCGCGCAACTCACCCTTATTTGCAAAATCACCCGAAAAAAAGTAATTTTCCATATCATTTGACAACCCTCTGCCGCGGAATACAGGCCCGTGGTGGATACAAGCACACCATTACACATGAAAAAATTCTTCAAATGGCTGGGTATTCTTATACTTGGCAT
>JAIBBA010000024.1 GCA_019694895.1 Chitinophagales bacterium | reverse complement strand
GGAGATTCAAACAATTTCCCATCCCCAATAATTAGGCTATCTGAAGTTAATGTATAAATTGTATATTCAGACTTTAGGATATGTCCGTATTGGCTGACATCAATCTGATTTACCAGAGAATCGTTACCAAACAATACAACGGGGTAGTAGGTGTCAATCACCTCATTGTTTTCGTTGTATGCTTTGCAAGAAATGTTTTCCAAGGAATTGTGTTTCCTCATAGCAATCACAATTTTGGGAAACCGTTCTAATTCAGAAGAATCATGGCAATGCTCAAATCTCAACTTTTGTACCGGTAGGATTCTATTAAATGGCACAGTAAAATAACTTGAATCTGAAAAGGATATCTTGTATTCCCATTCACCAATCAGTTGTTGGTCTAATGTGTTCAAATTGATCTCGTTAGTTTGTGGATCATTTTTAATTAAAAACGACATAGCCAAAAGTGGAATCAAAAGCAATAGTGTGAGTTTCGGTTTCATTGGGGGCCTAAATAGGAAGTTAATTATTCTAAGATAATCATTTCACCTGTTCCATCTATATTCATTAGGACTATTTTGTTTTCTATATAAATCCCGTTTATCGCAACTAATTAATTGTTAATCAATGACATATATCTAAGATTATCCTGATCTTTTATTGAATTTGAATGAAATCGTAACTTTTTGCAATTATTTGTATCATATTGTATAACTTTGTATCATATTGTATCATTTCATATCATTTTAATTTGAATAATGAAGAGTAACGTATACATATTCAATCTCAATTTAGACTGGGAGCTGATTAAATTGATTAGTCAGATCGACAGATTTGATGCTGCCTGGACGGCCATTGAAAGGAGAGAGCAACAGGGTTTAAAAGAGCTTAAATCAATTGCTACAGTTAGAAGTGTTGGTGCTTCAACCAGAATTGAAGGGTCTAAATTGAGCGATGAAGAGGTAGATGTTTTATTGAGAAATATCGATATCTCCAAGCTTGAAGACAGAGACACCCAGGAGGTAGTTGGTTATTTTGAAGCTTTAGATATCATTTCCGAACAATTTGAAGAAATAAAAATTACAGAAAGCGACATCAAAAATTTACATAATATTTTGATGAAGTACAGTGCCAAGGATGAATGGCATAAAGGCAACTACAAGCAACATAGCAATGCTGTTGAGGCCAGGTACACTGATGGAACCAGGCAAATTCTTTTTCAAACAACTGAACCGGGTGTTGAAACTGAAACTGCAATGAGGCTCTTAGTGAATTGGTACAACAATGAACACGCGATTCACCCTCTGGTTAAATGTGCTGTTTTTACTTATGAATTTTTGAGTATACATCCATTTCAGGATGGGAACGGAAGATTGAGTCGATTACTTTCATCTTTACTCTTATTAAAGTCAGGATATAAATGGATTCAATATATCAGTTTTGAACACGAAATTGAAAGCAGAAAACATGCTTACTATCAAGTGCTGCGAAGCTGTCAGACCTTGCGTCCGAATATAGATATAAGCACTTGGGTAAATTTCTTTTTTGACGCATTAAAAAATATTCAGGAATTGTTAGAGCGGAAACTACTCATTTATGAAACTGAAACAGATCAATTGCTCCCACGCGAAAAATTAGTCGTAAGTTTCATTCAAAATCATCCCGGTTGCAAATCCGGACAAATATCAAAAGGGTTGGGTTTCTCCAGAATGATTGTAATTAGATTGCTTTCCTCCCTGCTTGAGAAAAAACTTATTGAAAAACACGGTACGGGTTCCGGCACGCAGTATACGATTATGTAAGAAGGGAAGATTCACTATTAATTACTCCTGAAATTGAAGCGTAGTGATATCCGACTAGGGGACTTTCGGTGAATGGTGAATGGTGAGTGGTGACTGATGTGACTCCGCTAACTCTGCAAACTCCGCGATTAAACAAGGGTGAGTCGTGACAGGTGATTGTGGTGTGGAGGGTTTTTCACGCAGAGGCGCAGAGGCGCAGAGCGAACCCAAATCGGCTAATTGGCTAATTAAACGTTACCATTTACTTGCATACTTGCACACTAGCATACTTCCACACTCCCACACTTCCACACTTGCACACTTCCACACTTGCGCACTTCCATTCCTCCGCATTTATCAGCTAATCTGCTAATCAGCTAATCGGCTAATCGGCTAATTCTCCCCCTCCACCCACATCTTCAAATGATACATCTCAGAAACAATCAGTGTATGCGCTTGAAAACTTTCTTGCACTTTTCCTTTTAGGAGATAGCAAGCTTTTCCTTTAAAGCGATATTGTTTTGCTACCGCCGGAAAATGCGCGGTATCTAACCAGTTGCCTTCCATATCGATGAAGGTGCCAAGATACATCGGCTCACCGTGTTTTGTTGAAGTGCGTTTTGTCGTGATGAGATAACCGATGATCTCTACCGTTTTACCAACGAATTTCGGCAGATCTTTTACCAGTTTTAAATTGCGATTTTCAATAATCGGATCGCTAATTAAAAGGAAGGGCGATGACAGTGGAAATCCCAATAATTTGATTTCATCCCACGCATCTTCACGGGCATCGAAGTGGAGTGGGGGAAAGGTGTATTTCGGTGGCGCACTTTTTTCGAACAAGGTAGCGGCAGGAATTGTTTTTTTTGTTTTGTTCATGCGCGTATATGCTTCTATCAGCAACTCGCGTTTGGTGATACCCGTGAAGCGAAAAGCATTGATGGTGATTAATAATTCCAGTTGCTCGAGATTGATGGCCACGCGATCGAGAAAATTGTCGAAGGAAGTAAAAGGCCCATTGTGCGCACGCTCGGCAAGCATTTGCTCAGCGAGTGCCGATTCTAGTCCGGATAAATGCACAAATCCTACATAGATCACCGAGCCGTAAATGCAAGTGTTATACCGGCTGTTATTGATACACGGTGCTTCAATGGTGGCGCCACTTTTTCGCGCTTCGTGAAAATATAATTCGGTGCTGTAATATCCGCCGAAATTATTGATTACGGCAACCATAAATTCTAGCGGATAATAACTTTTCAAATGCAAACTCTGATAGCTTTCTACGGCATAAGATGCAGAGTGTCCTTTTGCAAATGAATAACCAGCAAAACTCTCTATTTGATGCCATACATCGTTGGCAAGTGCTTTATCATAACCTAATTGCGCACAGTTCTCGAAATATTTTGTTTTGATGCGTTGAAATTCATCTTTACTCCTGCTTTTTCCACTCATGCCCCGACGCAGTACATCTGCTTCACTCAATGTGAGTTTCGCAAAATAGTGCGCTACTTTGATTACATCTTCCTGATACACCATCACGCCATATGTATCGGGCATAATATCGCCCATAACAGGATGTATGCGCTTGCGTTCTTCAGGAAAGCGATGCCTGCGGATATATTCATCCATCATGCCCGATTGCGCCACACCCGGACGAATAATGGAACTCGCCGCAACCAAGGTGAGATAATTATCGCACAACAATTTATTGAGTAAACTGCGCATGGCAGGCGATTCGATATAAAAGCATCCTATCGTATTTCCCTTCACCAGATTATTATTCAGCACCGGATCTTTTTTGAAATCCTGCACGCGTGTAATGTCGATGTCATCACCGCGATTTTGTTTTACAATTTCTACGGTTTCTTTGATATGTCCCAGTCCGCGCTGACTCAAAATATCGAATTTATATAAGCCGATATCTTCCGCCACATGCATGTCGAATTGTGTGGTAGGAAATCCTTTGGGGGGAAGATGTGTTGCGGTATAATAATACACCGGCAACTCCGATATTAAGATACCACCGGCATGGATACCCAGGTAGTTTGGATTCCCTTGCAAATAAGCACCGAAATTATAAATGCTGCGTGCAATTTTATCGGGAATCTGTATGCTGTCGCCAAAAATACTTTCACCATAATTTTTAATCATCGCATCGATCTCATATTTCGGCAGTCCGAATGTTTTTGCTACCTCCCGGATAAACGAGCGACTTTTAAAAGTGGTATATGTTGCCAGCAAAACGGTATGCTCTTCGCCATAGCGTTTGAAGATATAATCCGTAACATCTTCACGATCTTTCCACGAAAAATCCAGGTCGAAATCAGGGGGTGTTTCGCGAAATAAATTGATGAAGCGTTCGAAATACAAATCCAGTTCTATCGGATCTACATCGGTAATACCCATGCAATAAGCAATCAGACTGTTGGCACCACTGCCGCGACCAATTGTAAAATACGATTTGCTATGTGCGTAGCGGATAATATCCCAATTGATAAGAAAATAGGCAACGAATCCTTTTTGTATAATGATCTCCAGTTCTTTATTGATGCGATCTTGGATAGTCTTGGTGAGTTTGCCGTATCGCCGTTTCACTCCTTCGTAGGTGAGTTGCAACAATTGATTGATATCATCAGCCTCATTGCCGCTGAACGACCGGATATTTTTATTGGTATGATAGGTGAAATCAAAAGTGCAATTTTCCAGCAGCTCTCTTGCATTTTCGAGCAGATAGCCATGATCGCCAAAATCTTCATACAATCTGTCGTACGGCCTGAACACCTGATCGGGTAGGGCAGTGGCGTTTTCCGGAATTTTGGTGATGATGGTATTGTGATCTATCGCACGCAATATGCGATGTGCACTAAAATCTTTTTTCGACGAAAAGGTAACAGGCAGCATCGCTACCAGTTTTTCCTGTGGCAACCCCGATTTGCCGACACGCAGTTTGCTGAGGTCTTTTTTCTGTATGCCGACAAATGTGTTATCACCCAAAACATAAATCTTATCGGCAACGAATGGATAAATAATTATGGCATGTTCAAATTCAGGAGCTATGGCAGGAATAGGCTCTTTAGTATTCAGATAGTGCGATAAATATCTGTTCAGTTCTGCAAAGCCATGTTCATTTTTTGCAATCCCGATATACAGATGATCATCACCATTTTTAAATTCAACTCCCGGCACCACATGTATATTAAATTTCTTCGCCTCCGCATACAATTCAAACCATCCCGAACAATTATTGATATCCGTCATCGCAAACGCATGCACCCCACAGCGCTGCGCTTCCGCCAACAATCCCTCCGGCGACAAAACCCCGTAGCGTAAGCTGTAATATGAGTGGGTGTTGAGAAACATTTGAGTGTGGAAGTGTGAAAGTGTGCAAGTGTGGAAGTGTAAATTGTGTTCATGTGCTCATGTGTTCATGTGTTCATGTGTTCATGTTGAAGTGCACTAAAAAACCTGCATTCCGCTGCACACTTCCACACTAGTTTGTGTTCATGTGCTCATGTGTTCGTGTTGAAGTGCACTGAAAAACCTGCATTCCGCTGCACACTTCCACACTAGTTTGTGTTCATGTTTAGTCACACTATGAAACCTGCATTCCGCTGCACACTTTCACACTAGTTTGTGTTCATGTTTAGTCACACTATGAAACCTGCATTCCGCTGCACACTTTCACACCTCCACACTTCCACACTCTATCTCTCTCCTTTAAACGGATTAAATCTTCTCATTTTATATCCCATCGCTGATGCGCGCTGGACTACTGTGTCGCCGAAGCGTTTGCGGACATGGTCCATTTCCTGGTAGAGGCGAATGGTATGTTCGGCATCTTCCAGTAAGTTGATCTGATAACCGCCATTCACCAATCCCGATAAACGAACACCCACGAGGCGTATCAATACACGTCGCTCATACAGCTTATCAAATAATTCCTTCACCACGCGCATCAAAGTGTGATCTGTTGATGTATATGGTATCCGTATTTGTTTGGTATGCGTATCGAAATCGGAGTACCTGATTTTTACTGCCACCACCGATGTGAGCTTTCCTTCTTTTCGTAACTGATACGCCAGATTTTCTGTCATCGCCATCAATATGGTGCGAATGCGCGAAACATCTATCGTGTCGCTTTCAAAAGTCTCTTCACTCGAAATAGATTTGCGCTCGCTGTAGGGTTCTACCGGACTGGTATCGATACCATTTGCCTTGCGCCAGATCACGCGACCGTTTTCGCCCAAAATATTTTCCATCACCTGCTGCGGCATCTCTTGTATGGTTTTGATCTGCACTATCCCCATCTTGCGCAACAACTGTCCCGTTACTTCTCCCACCATCGGAATTTTCTTCACCGGCAGCGGTGCCAAAAAAGATTTCTCTACGCCATGATCAATCTTCATGTGATTATTGGGCTTGGCCTGCCCCGTGGCTACCTTCGATACCGTTTTGTTCTCCGATAAGCCAAATGATATCGGCAATCCCGTTTCCCTGATAATGCGCTCCCGCAATTCCTGCATGTAAGTATAGGTCCCGAAAAAACGATCCATCCCCGTCATGTCGATATAAAACTCATCGATCGACGACTTCTCATATAATGGCACATTCTCCTTCACAATCTCAGTGATCGTATTAGAGTAATGCGAATAATGTTCATAATCACCACGCACTGTCACCAACTCCGGACACAATATCCGCGCCTGACGCATGGGCATGGCCGAATGCACCCCGAAAGCCCGCGCCTCATAACTGCACGACGCCACCACACCGCGATCACCCGTGCCGCCCACAGCTACAGGCTTGCCCTTCAACCTGTCATCCTTCAACCGCTCTACCGACACAAAAAAGGTGTCCAGGTCAATGTGCACAATCATCCGCCCGCTATGATCCATCGATAATCGCATAATCAGTGTCAAATATACTGACTATTTGCTGACAAAAACAAATAATATTGTCAAAAAAAATATCCTTATCCCGGAAGTTCTTATCGCACAAAATGAATGAAATGTAATACAGTATTAAAATACATCGAATTCCCGGCTGCCGAAATAATTGAATTAGGAATGTCAAAAAGTCAAAATGAATGACATTTGGCACATAAATTGCCTGAATATTGGTGAAGACGTGAATAACGGGCTTCTTTTTCTGCGTGTACGCTACTGTATACAATCAGTAAGCAAGCGTTTTCAAAATGACATGGAATTGATGATGCTTATCGCTTGAATGTGTATTTTTACCCATCTCAGGCAGTGAAAAAAATTGTCGCATATATCGGATGCATTACGTTGATGGCAACATTGCTCATCAATAGTAATGGATTTACGCTGTGGCTAAGCGCTGCAACATATCATGCGAAACAAGAAGTATGGAATCGAATAGAAGCCGGTGAAGTGAATGACATCGCTACAACCCTCACAATCCCCCTTGATCATGTAGAGCACGCATTAAATGGATTCTCCTGGCGCGATGATAAACACGAATTTACTTACGAGGGTTTTTTATACGATATCATTCAAATGGACATGGCATCTGACGGCTACCATATAATTGCCGTAAGAGATGACAAGGAAAAAGACCTGGAAGAAAAAATAGCGAGCCAATTGCAACATCAAAACAACACTGATCAAAAACATCAGTCGCTGCCCAAGTTGCAACTCGATACGCAATTTGATGTGGTTGCATTAACTGCATATTTCGTACCTGATCAAACATTGATCATGCAAACGAATGTATCAAAGTTTATAGAATCTTCAGGCTATCTCAATAGCCAAATCAATCCTCCGGATGAGCTGATCTGACAATTGACCATTGTTTTTTTTTCAGTTTTATTCTTCTTAAATCAATTTATTATGACAGTTAAACTTATACGTTTACTATTTGTATGCTGTACAGTCCTCTTTGCAAGGCCAATGCAAGCGCAACAGACGACTACTTGTGGGACAGATGATGTACGCAGACAATTAATTGAACAATATCCCGAAATCATTCAACGCGAACGTGCATTTAATATCTATGCACAGAAATTCGATCTTTCGCAATTAAAGGTTGAAGAGGGAACTTATATCATACCTGTGGTATTTCATGTGATCCATGATTATGGTGTAGAAAATATCAGTGACGAACAGATATTTGATGCCATGGAAAAAATAAATGAGGACTTCAATAAAGAGAACAGCGACCTTGCTGAAACCGTTACGGAATTTTTGGGTATTGCTGCCGATGTGCAGGTGGAATTCCGTCTAGCACAACGCGAACTTTCCGGAGCATGTACCAATGGTATTGATCGCATTCCTTCCATGCGCACTTACACAGGTGGTGATGCTGCTAAACTCGGCGGATGGCAACATGGATTTTATTTGAATATCTGGGTGGTGAAATTCCTGGCCGGTTCTGCTGCAGCGTATGCCTATTATCCGACTTCTATATTCGACGCCTTAGCACCTGTTGATGGTGTAATTTGTCGCTATGATTATGTTGGAAGTATTGGTGCCGCAGGTGAATATTCTTCACATACTTTATCGCATGAAATTGGTCATTATCTCAATCTGCAACACACCTGGGGAAATACAAATAATCCGGGTGTAGAATGTGGCGATGATCAGGTTGATGATACGCCGGTTACTAAAGGTTGGCTTTCATGTAATCTTGCCGGACATACTTGTATCGAACCACTCGATAACGTGCAGAATTTTATGGAATATTCATACTGTTCTACCATGTTTACGGAAGGTCAGAAAACGCGTATGTATGCCGCGTTAAACAGCACCGATGCGCAACGCAATCATTTGTGGTCTTCAGATAATCTCATGCTTACGGGAACAAACGATGGATATGTTGCAGGATTGTGTTCTCCTGAAGCTGATTTTTACACCTCACAACGATTTGTTTGTAAGGATGAAAGCGTTACATTTCATGATGTATCATGGCGTGGTGATGTTGATTCTCGTATGTGGACTTTTGAGGGAGGCTCTCCACTGACATCAACAGAAATGGATCCTGTAGTTTCTTTTAATACTCCGGGTTGGCACAGTGTTACACTGCAGGTTACCAATGCAAGTGGTACAACAACAAAAACTGTTGAGCAATATATTTATGTATCAGATGATGTAGCATCGTATAATGCCGATTATGTTGGCAATTTTAATAATATGGATGCTGCTTTAAATGATTGGGTATTGTATAACAGATATCCCGACAATTACCAGTGGAACTGGCGCGGACAAAATGGTTATTGGAATACACCTTGTATCTGGTTGAATAGTCGCTTCGGTCCTGACCAGGAAAAAGATGAAGTTATTTCTCCTTCCTTTGATTTATCTGACGGGTTAACCGACAATGTGTTTTTCAAATATAGCACCACTTCAAATGGTTTTGATGCGGATGATTATACCATGAAACTCAAATTGTATTACAGCACGAATTGTGCAAAAACCTGGATAAGCGTTGGCGAAATAACCGGTGATGATCTGATCACTTCTTATGGCGGCAGCAGTAATTTTTTCCCTGTGTTTGCCGATCAATGGCGCGTTGCTGCATTCTCTATTCCTTCAGGTGCAAAAGCTGAAAATGTGCGTTTCAAAATTGAATTCGTTTACAATAATTATGTAAATAACGTATTTGTTGATGACTTTAATTTCACTGATGGCACCCTTGGTATCGAAGGATTTGGCGGTAACGGCACATTGGCTGTAACACCTAATATCACAGGGGTTCAGGATGTTGTAAGCTTGCATTATACTGCAGAAACTGCGGGTATTGTGCAGGTGCAAGTTTCTGATATTGCCGGACGCGTAATCACAACCCAACAAACAGCAGTGACTTCAACAGGTCCACAAACAATTCAATTAAACCTGGCTGATTTGCATTTATCGGCCGGTTGCTACTTTGTTACACTTCATGCACATGGTGCAAACGCAACTGCGCGACTGGTGTTACAATAATAAATTTTTAAGTTTGGTTTTGTTCAGGTCGGTGCCTATGGTATCGGCCTGATTTTTTTTATGGTGATGTCAACCGAAGAAATTATAATACACTCGGCAATAATAAATTGATATCGGTATATTTAATTTCCATTTTTTGTGCGAGATAATAATTTGTGAGATGTCCTTTATAAATATAAACACCATGGCGTATGCCTTCCAGATTTCTGATGAGCGGGTCTAATCCGCCATACTCGGTAAATTGCTGTAAGGTGCTGCTGGCGATATTGCTGATGGCATAACTGGCAGTTCGTGGAACACGTGAAGCGATATTCGGCACACAATAATGTATCACATCGTGTTTAATAAAAGTAGGTTGAAGATGTGTAGTCACTTCACTCGTTTCTATACATCCACCTTGATCTATACTTACATCGATGATCACACTGCCGGGTTTCATTTCCATTACCATACTTTCAGTTACGATAACGGGTGTGCGACCACTTTCAGCATGTATGGCGCCAACCACTACATCTGCGGTGCGGATATCATTTAATAATCGTCTGTTATTAATTACAGAAGTATAAAAACGTTCGCCGATATTGTTTTGCAGTCGCGATAATTTATATACGTTGTTGTCATAAATTTTCACCGTAGCACCCAATCCCAAGGCGGCGCGTGTTGCAAATTCGCCAACAACACCGGCGCCAAGTATTAATACCTGAGTAGGTGGAATGCCCGATAGTCCGCCTAATAAATATCCTCTTCCATGAATAGCATCGGCTAATAATTCAGATGCTAGTAAAATAGCGCTTGCACCGGCGATTTCGCTCATACATCTGACAAATGCGTACGTGCCGCTTTCATCTTTTACATATTCGAATGCGAGTGCAGTAACCTGTTTTTTCATCAGGTCGTGAATAATTTCTCTACGCAGGGTAGGGAGATGTAATGGCGATATGAGCACCTGACCATGTCGGAACAATTCCATTTCATCCATGGCAGGAGGCGTAACTTTTAATATGATATCCGCTTCAAAAACCTGCTTGCGATCGTACATCACCATCGCACCGGCATCGGCATAATCTTTATCGCTGAACCGCGCGCCTTCACCGGCTTTTGTTTCAATCACAATGCGATGACCTTGCGCAACCAATGTCTCCACACTATCAGGAGTCAGCGGCACCCTGTTTTCCTGAAAGCCTGTCTCACGAGGAATTCCGATAAACAATCGCTGTTTTTTTTGGTCAACATCGGCATACTTCTCCAATGTCTGTAATCCGGCAGCCGCTGCCAATTCGGTAAGTATAGATTTCTGGGTCGGGTCGCTCATGCTATAAAATTAAGCAACGGGCATCATGTAGCAAAATGCCTGAAAGTTCACAATGTTTCTATCTGCATGGAAATCCTGCGATGCTCAGTGTCGATAGTTTCCAGCACTATCTTCACTACCTCATATCCCTTCAGCAGGGGCAAGGCTTGTTCCGGCCATTCAATAAACAGCATATTCCCCGAATCTACATATTCCGAAAATCCTATGGCCTCCAATTCATGCACATCGCGCAGCCTGAAAAGGTCGAAGTGATATATGATATGCTGCGTTCCCTGATAAGTATTTACGATCGCAAAAGTGGGGGAGGAGGTATGCTCATTTACGCCAAGTTGCCTGCACATCGATTTTATCAATGTTGTTTTTCCGGAACCCATTTCGCCGTGGAAAAGAAAAATGTGAGAATGCTTTGCCTCTGCATTAAGCATTTTAGCTATTTGGGTTGTTTCGTCCAGCGTAAAAATTCTTGGCTTCATAACTTCATACAAAAATGCTTAATAACTAGAATCTCTGTGAATTTATTTTATTTTTATTTGCATGTAAATCTTACAACTATAATAATTCTTACTTTGGTTTAAAGCATAAATTGTAACGGCATTTCTTCAATTAGTCTTTTGTGATCGAACCTTGAGGTAGGCATCCCCATTCACTTTTTCTATATTCCGTTTTGTGAGTTTGATCAAATCCAATGCTTAGGGCGCCTCCGTCTCGTTTAAGACGCTTGCCGGACTTTGATGCTTGCAGGAACTCCTCGAGCAAGGTTACCAGGCTAAATAATTAAATAGTCGATTAATCCTTCAAACCTTCAAACCTTCAAATCTCCAATCCTTCATACCTGATACCTGATACTTGATACCTGATACCTGATACTTGATACCTGATACCTGATACTTGATACCTGATACCTGATACTTGATACCTGATACCTGATACCTGAATCTTCCATCCAACAACCCTCAACTCTCAAACACCGCAAACGGAATAATCATCTCCTCCAAACTAATACCTCCATGTTGGAACGTATTTTTGAAATAGTTTACATAGTAATTGTAGTTATTCGGATAAGCAAAAAAAGCATCTTCCTTTGCAAATATAAAGGAGCTGGTTACGTGTTGCTTTGGTAAACCGGCTTCTGCAGGCACCTTTACTTCGAACACGTCTTTTTTATTGTATTGCAAATTCTTTCCACTCTTGTAACGCAAATTCGTGGTGGTGTTTCTATCTGCTACAACCTTGCTCGGAGTATGCACTCTGATAGTGCCATGATCAGTAGTGATGATAATGCGCACTTTCTTCGAGCTCAATTTGCGCAAAGCATCGTGCAATGGCGAGTGGTCGAACCATGAACGGGTGAGCGAGCGATATGCTGTTTCATCGCTGGCGAGTTCTTTTAATACTTCCATTTCTGTGCGCGCATGCGACAGCATGTCGACAAAATTGTAAACAATAGCATTAAAATCGTTATTCAATAAATTCAAAATATTATCTTCAAGATTCTTTCCTTCGGAATAGTTGAGAATTTTGTGATAACTGTATTTTACATTCATTTTATTGCGCACAATATTGTCTTTCAGGAATTCAGATTCCTGCATATTCTTTCCTCCCTCTTCCTCATCATTCAACCACAATGAAGGCAATCGTTTTTCAATTTCAGCAGGCGTCAGTCCCGCGAAAATGGCATTACGTGCATACTGTGTGGCTGTTGGTAAAATGCTAAAGAAATAATCTTCCGATTTTAATTTGAAAGATTCACTGATCAATGGTTCTATCACCTTCCATTGGTCGAAGCGCAAATTGTCGATAAGAATAAAAAATGTAGGCACCTTATCCTGTAATAATGGGAACACTTTTTCCTGCATCAGCGTGTGCGACATTACCGGACGCTTGCCTTTTCCCGCCATCCACGACAAATAATTCTTATCGATGAATTTCCCGAATTCAACATTGGCTTCTGCTTTCTGAGAAGTCAGCACTTCTTTCATTCCCGCAGTGCCGGTTTTATCGAGTTGAATTTCCCAGTGAACGAGTTTTTTATAAATATCAAACCACTGCTCCGAATCGTTGGCATCTTGCAGTGAAAAAAATAGTTTTTGAAATTCCTTCTGATAATTTGAATCGGTTTTCTCGGTTACCAATCGCTTGTTGTCTATCAACTTTTTGAGCGTCAGTAATATCTGTTGCGATTTCACGGGTTTAATAAGGTAATCACTGATCTGCGAACCAATGGCCTCTTCCATTAAACCCTCCGTTTCATTCTTGGTAATCATCACAATCGGTATGGCAGGGCGCTTTTCTTTAATCAACTGCAAAGTCTCCAGTCCCGACAAGCCCGGCATCCCTTCATCAAGAAATATCAGATCCAATTCCGGACTGACACATTTGTCTACAGCATCCAGTCCATTGCTCACGGCTACAACATCATATCCCTTCTCTTCGAGGAACATGATCTGTGGTTTTAGCATATCTATCTCATCATCAGCCCATAAAATGGTGATTCCGTTCTTCATAAATCCCTAATTTTGCGTTGTTGTTATTGGTAGCGTAAAGATACTTCGATAAATACTTAGGCGTTGGCGCAGCCTCTCACATCACGATAAAAACTGCAGTATTGAATAAAAGAAAGATCATTAACGATCCGGTTCATGGATTTATTACCATCCCTCATGAGATCATTTTCGACCTCATAGAACATCCATGGTTCCAGCGTTTGCGCAGAATTCAGCAGCTGGGACTCAGTCATTTGGTATACCCCGGCGCTATCCACACCCGCTTCAACCACGCATTGGGCGCCATGCACCTGATGGGTAAGGCAATTCATGTGTTGCGTCAGAAAGGTCAGCAAATTACAGAAGAAGAGTCGGAAGCCGCCGCAATTGCCATCTTGTTGCACGATATCGGTCATGGTCCCTTTTCGCATGCTCTTGAGAAAACTATATTAAGTAATGTGCATCACGAAGAGGTGTCCATTCGCTTCATGGAACGCCTGAATGAGCAATTTCAGGCGCGATTGTCAATGGCACTCGAGATATTCAGAGATACTTACCCTAAGCGCTTTTTACACCAGCTGGTGAGCAGTCAGCTCGATGTCGACAGGCTCGATTATCTCACCCGCGACAGCTATTTTACCGGTGTGCATGAAGGCGTAATCGGTTACGACAGACTCATCGAAATGATGGATGTTGAAAATGATGAACTGGTGATCGAGCATAAGGGCATTTACTCTGTAGAAAAGTTCATTATTGCCAGAAGAGTGATGTATTGGCAGGTATATCTGCATAAAACGGTGATCTGTGCCGAACAAATGCTCATCAAAACCCTGAACAGGGCGAAATATCTTGCAAAGAGCGGAACGCAACTGTTTGCAACGCCATCCCTGCATTTTTTCCTGTATCGCGATGTGGCAACCAGAGATTTTGACGATGATGCCGATATCCTCGAACAATATGCCTTGCTGGATGATGTGGATGTATGGGCCTCAATAAAAGAATGGCAGCACTGCGATGACAGGGTTTTATCCTTCTTGAGCAAAAGTCTCATCAACCGCGATTTATTCAGGATAGAATTGGGAAATGAGGAAATTTCCGCTTCAAGATTGGCAGATATCAGGGCGAAGGTGCAATCGGCATACAAGATCACCGATCCCTTCGATTTGCAGTATTTTGTGTTCAATGATGTTACCACCAATAGTGCCTATAATCTAGAGGCAAATAATATCAACATCAAGTTCAGGTCAGGCAGGATACTGGATGTAGCCAGTGCAAGTGATCATTTGAACCTTGCCGCTTTGGCTGATACCGTGGTAAAGCACTATATTTGCTACCCGAAAGAAACCTGACCGGATGGAGTTCACTGCGCGCGAATTGTGTGATTTTCTACAAGGCACATTGGAAGGAGACCCCTCCATTAAAGTGCGCAAACCGGCCAGAATAGAGGAGGGACAACCCGGCGACGTGTGTTTTCTCGCAAATCCCAAGTATTTATCCTTTGCTTATACAACGGCTGCTTCGGTGCTCATTGTCAATGCCGATCAGGTGTTCGAACAGCCTGTAAAGTCAACACTGATAAGGGTTAAAGATGCATATACCGCTATTGCCAAAGTGCTCGACCAATATCAAAATATGCAACGTGAAAGCGCTGCTGCTAACCACAAGGTTGAGTCGAATGCAATAGTTTCTCCTTCAGCTAAAATTGGCGCCAAAGTGCATGTTGGCAGTTTCAGTACTATTTCTGAAGATGTCGTGGTAGGTGATAACAGTATCATTCACGCCCAGGTTTACCTGGGAAAACGTGTCAAAATCGGTGCGAATACCTGTATTTTCCCGGGGGTGATTGTTCTGGATGAATGTGTGATTGGCGACCACTGTATCATCGGTGCAGGAACGGTAATAGGGTCAGATGGATTTGGCTTCGCCCCACAAGCTGATGGAACTTATAAGAAGGTTGCGCAAACAGGAAATGTGGTGATAGAAGATATGGTGGAGATTGGCGCAAATACTACTATCGACAGGGCGACAATGGGTTCTACCATTATTCGTAAAGGGGCTAAATTGGATAACCTCATCCAGATAGCCCATAACGTAGAGATAGGGGAGAATACGGTGATTGCAGCTCAATCCGGCATCTCAGGTAGCACCAAGATCGGCAAGAATTGCGTGATTGGTGGTCAGGTGGGCATTGTTGGACATATTACCATTGCAGATGGCACCAAGATTAATGCACAATCCGGTGTTTCAAAATCTGTTAAGGAGCCCGATCAGGCGCTTACAGGCTCTCCTGCATTCGAATACAGTGCAGGTATGCGCAGTCAGGTCCTGTTCCGCAAATTACCTGAACTGATGGATCGCATCAAACTTCTCGAAGAAAAAATAAGTCAATTAGAAAACAAGCAGTAACGTTATACTGCACGACAACATGAATAAAGAATATCAACATACCATCAAACAGTCCGTAACGGTTTCCGGTGTTGGATTACATACGGGTAAAGAGGTGGATATGACCTTTCATCCTGCGGCTGTAAACCACGGATATAAATTTCGTCGCATCGACCTCCCCGGTTCTCCGGTAATTGAGGCAGATGCCGACTTAGTAACGGACACGGCTCGTGGAACCACCATTGCCAAAAACGGCGCCAGTGTGAGTACTATCGAACACACACTTGCTGCCCTGGTTGGGATGGGTATCGATAATGTGTTGATCGACCTCAATGGTCCTGAAACACCAATCATGGATGGTTCATCGAAAGAATTTATTGAAGCTATTCATTCAGTAGGTGCAGTTGAGCAGGAGGCAGAACGCGAATACATCAATATTGCCGAAAATATCACCTTCAAAGACGCCAATCGAAAAACAGAGATCACGGTGATGCCCGCCGATGATTATCAGGTTACGGTGATGATAGATTTTGATTCAAAAGTTTTAGGTAAACAACACGCCACACTCGACCACATTTCAGAATTTTCAGGAAATATTGGAAATAGCCGGACTTTCTGTTTTCTGCATGAGTTAGAGATGTTGTATGAAAACAATCTCATCAAAGGTGGCGACCTGAATAATGCCATTGTTATCGTTGATAAAGAAGTTACCAATGATGAAATGGAGAAGCTGAAAAAGATGTTTAATAAAGAATCCGTTTCTGTTAAAAAGGAAGGTATTCTCAATAACCTTGAATTACATTGGTCGAATGAACCTGCACGTCACAAATTACTCGACGTTGTTGGCGATCTTGCATTGGCAGGAAAACCAATTAAAGGGAAAGTAATTGCAAGTCGCCCCGGCCACCCGTCAAATGTTGCTTTTGCAAAAAAACTAAAAGCCTATTATAAATTGCGACGCACACAAATGGTTGGTACGCATTATGATCCGAATGCAGAACCGATACTGGATATTAATTCAATATCGAAGATGTTGCCACATCGCTATCCTTTCTTGCTGGTAGATAAGATTATCGAGATGGGAGAGAATCATATTGTCGGATTAAAAAACATTACATTCAACGAGGCATTTTTTCAAGGACATTTTCCAAACAATCCTGTTTTACCCGGTGTATTACAAATTGAAGCACTTGCGCAAACGGGAGGAATATTTGTATTGAGTAAAGTGCCGGATCCTGAAAATTATGATACTTATTTTTTGAAGATTGATAAAGTAAAATTTAAGAGAAAAGTATTACCCGGTGATAGTTTGTTGTTGAAAATGGAATTGATGGCACCTATCAGAAGAGGTATTTGCGAAATGAAAGCCACCGCTTACGTAGGAAATAATATCGTAACCGAAGGTGAATTGACAGCACAAGTAGTAAAGCGTAATCCTACAGCATGAATCAGCCATTAGCCTACGTACATCCGCAAGCACAGATCGCCGACAATGTGGTGATAGAACCATTTGCATCCATTTCAAAAAATGTGGTGATAGGGGAGGGAACCTGGATAGGTCCGAACGTAAATATTATGCCCGGTGCACGCATCGGAAAAAACTGTCGCATATTTCCCGGAGCAGTAATTTCTGCAGTGCCACAAGATTTAAAATATCGCGGAGAAGAAACAGAAGTTGTGATTGGTGATAACACTACTATTCGCGAATGTGTGACCATCAACAGAGGAACCAAGTATGCATTCCGCACTGTTGTTGGCAGCAATTGTTTGTTAATGGCATATTCGCATGTGGCGCATGATTGTGTGATCGGAAATAATGTGATACTCGCAAACTCAGTAAACCTTGCCGGTCATATTGAAATAGGCGATTGGGTAATTTTAGAAGGTCTTGTAGCAGTACAGCAATTTATAAAAATAGGGGCACATTCATTTATTGCCGGTGGTTCGTTGGTGCGGAAAGATGTTCCGCCATTTGTAAAAGCAGGTCGCGAGCCGCTGAGCTTTGTTGGTGTGAATTCTGTTGGACTGCGCAGAAGAGGATTTGCAGCTGAAACAATTGAACATATCCAGAATATTTATCGCTTGCTATTTGTGCGTGGTTACAACGTAACAAAGGCATTACAATATATAGAAGCAGAATTGCCTGCGTCCGCCGAACGCGATATGATAGTTACATTTATCCGCAACTCTAAGGAAGGTGTGATGAAAGGGTTCCGCCATATTAATGAATGATTATTTCCCTCGAAAATATTTCAAAGCGATTTAATTACGAGTGGATTTTTCGTGATGTGAATTTTGCTTTTGATGAAAATGATCGCTGCGCCATTATCGGACCAAACGGATCAGGAAAAAGTACATTATTGAAAGTAATTGCCGGACAATTAACGCCAAGCAGCGGCAACATAATTTATAGCGATACACAAGAAATTCCTCAAGAAAATGTTTATCAAATGGTCAGCTATGCAGCACCATATTTAGAGCTCATAGAAGAATTTACACTGTCTGAAATGGTGCAATTTCATTTCTCTTTTAAAAAATGGAAGAGCGGATTGAATTTGCAGGCCATCATTTCACTCAGCGGTCTTGAGAAACATAAGCACAAACAATTAAGAACATTTTCTTCAGGCATGCGTCAGCGGGTGAAGCTCGTTTTGGCATTGTGCGCCGAAACTCCTTTAGTAATTTTAGATGAACCTACCACCAACCTCGATGAATCGGGTGTTGAATGGTATTTGCATTTGATTCGGGATTTTGGTGTTGGCAGAATTATCCTAGTTGGTTCCAATCAGGAAAGAGAGTATACCTTCTGTTCGAAATCATTAAATATTCTGGATTTCAAAGGTTGAATCCAACTTTCGGATTTTACCATTTTTTAACAATTCCTTACTTTTCTCATCATTTTGTCATTTTTCGTGGTGTAAATCTTGCATGGTATCAAAGCCAATTCCCTACATTTATCACCGAGGAGCATCCTGCATGTGTGGGCGGCGAACTCATTGAGAACTAATTTTTTAATTAAACACACTTTATGCGAAACATTGACACAACAAAAGTGTCGTGGCTGAGGAGCCTGCGACACTTAATGTTGGTCGTGTGTATGTTAGCAGTAGTGAGTGTAAATGCACAGGTAAGCGCCTATGGATTTAGCTCATTTACAGGCACATTCACATAGATCGACGGCGGTGCCGGAACAGTAACCGTTGCCACTGCAACCGATGATTCGAACTTCGGTACGTATCCCATCGGATTCAATTTCACATTTAATGGAACGGTGTATACCACTTTTGGTATTCAGGCAAACGGTTTCATTAGTATGGGGGCTGTTCCTTCAAGCAGTTATACTGCTATTTCTTCAGGTTCATCCAACAACATTATCTCTGCCTTTAATGCCGACCTTGAAGGGGATGCAGTTGCAGCTCCGGGAGCAAAGCTGATGTATCAGCTTAGTGGTGCGGCAGGAAGTCAGGTGATGACTGTTGAATGGAAAAACTGGGGATTCTGGAGTGCAGGTTTGAATGAATGTTCATTCCAAATTAAAATGTATGAAACATCCAACAATGTTGAAATTGTGTATGGTTCAGCTCCGGGAACAACCAGTAAAACCTTACAAGTAGGTTTGCGTGGTGCATCTTCTGCTGATTATAACAACAGAACAACCACAACAAACTGGTCGGCTACAACTGCAGGAGCTAGCAATAGCGCCTCTTGTACTTTTAGCTCTACAGTGAAACCCTCTTCAGGTTTAACGTTTCAATGGACACCGCCGACACCATGTACAGGCACTCCAACTCCGGGTACCATTCCGGCTACAGCCGCTGTATGTAGTGGTGCAGCCACCGGTGTAACGCTTACCGCTACCGGCTATACTGCAGGTGTATCCGGTATTGCTTTTCAATGGGAAGAATCTGATGACAACGGTGTTACGGATACCTGGGCAAATGCAGTTGGTGGAACAGGAGCAACTACGGCTTCATATACTACTCCGGCTTTGGCATCTACCCGTTATTATCGTTTAAAAGTAACTTGTACACCAAGTACCTTATTTAATTACACCGGTTCTTGCATGGTATCTGTAACCAACTGTACATTCGATGTAACTTATACAACCGGGACATTATTTACTTCTATTATGCCTGCAGCAGGTGGCACAGGTTCTGCAATGCCCGGCTGGTTAGGAACTTCAGGTGATGATAATACAACCACTACAGTTGACCTTACAGGAACTTCATTCACCTACCAAGGAGCACCTGTATCCGGATTCCGTGCTTGTACTAACGGTTGGATGTCATTCAACACAGCTACTACAACCACAACCTTCTCAAATTCATTGTCTTCAACTTCACAGTCAAAGGTATTGGCTCCTTTCTGGGATGACCTTGTATTGACAGGAAATAATTATGCTAACCGCGACAACTGTATGCGTTATAAAATTGACGGTACGTTGGGAAGCGGCACGGCTGTAATTACAATGGAGTGGGCCGGTATGGAGCGTTTCAGCAACCCCGGACCAAACTGGAATTTCCAGGTGAAATTGTATGAAGCAGGTAACTATATTGAATATATCTATGGAACCTTTGAAGGATTTGATGGTACCAACTATACTTCACATACTTATTCAATTGGTTATAATGGTTCTAACCCTGCCGGTACCGGAGCAGCTGATCGCTTTGCATTGCAAACCGTTCTTACTAACCATTTCTCCAGCGCCTCTGATCCCGCATCTCATGCAGTAAACCCTTACTGTTTCTCTAAATACACTTTAACTCCGGGAACATACACAGGTCCGGTAACGGCACCTGCTATTCCTGTTCCAACTAACAACGAATCTGCCGGTGCATATACACTCGCAGTGGGAACAGCCGAAGTAACATCACCAAACTTCTGCAGTACTTATTATACTTCACGTGGTGGTACAAACTCAGGAATGGGTGCCGCTCCATGTGCTACTGCAGGTAATGAAGATGATGATGTTTGGTTTAAATTCGTAACTACAGGAGTAACCGATTATAATATTCGTGTTCGCCCTTCACCGGGATATGATGCAGTTGTTCAATTATATGATGCTTCATTTACATCAATTGGTTGTGCAAATGCTGTAGGCGCAGCAACGTCTACAACTGCAGGAACTGAAACTATCGCTGCCACAGGACTTACTGCGGGTGGAACTACTTATTATGTGCGCGTTTACGCTAACTCAATAGGTTCCGGAACAAGCGGTGAATTTTCAATAAACGTTTACCAATCTACACCACCTCCGGCTAACGACGATTGCGCAGGCGCATTCACATTGGCAGTTGGAACATCTTGTAGCTATACTTCAGGCACTTCTTTAACTGCTACATCTTCTGCAGGTGAAGTTGCTGCTTGTACCGGCACAGCTGATGATGATGTTTGGTATAAATTTGTTGCAACGGCTACTAATCCTGTTATCACTGTTCAATCAGGTGCAGCTTACAATGCTGTATTATCTGTTTACAGCGGAACTTGTGGTGCACTTGCTAATATTTATTGTATCAACGCCACTTCAACTGCAGGTATTGAAACTGTAAATACAACAGGACTTGTAATTGGACAGACATACTATATTCGTATTTATCATAGCGCAGCCGGTGCTGGTTCAGGATCATTCCAGGTTTGTGTTTACAATCCTGTTCCTTCTTGTACTACTTATATCAGCCCTGCTGATGCAGCAGTTGGTATTGTTGGTGCGGGAACTACATTACAATGGAATGCGGCAACATATGCTACAAGCTATGATGTGTATTTCGGCACTGTAACGCCACCTCCTTTTGCTACAAATACAGCATCAACATCTTGGTCTACAGGTGCACTTGCACCATTGACTACTTATTACTGGTCTATCGTTCCTAAAAACGATCTCGGTGATCCGGGTTCATGCTCAATTTATAGCTTCACATCTGTTCCTGAATGCACAGGCACTCCTGTAGGAGGCGCTGCAGCTTCAACCGCTGCTTCTGTGTGCGGAACCGGAACTTCTTTTACGTTATCACTAACCGGTGCATCAACTGATGCAGGTATTGCCTACCAATGGCAAGCTGATGCAGGTGCAGGATATGCTGATATAATCGGTGCTACAAGTTCAACATATTCAACTACTGAAGCAGGTACTACCAGCTATCAGTGTGTGGTTACTTGTACTCCATCAGGCTTCTCTGCAACTTCAACTCCGGTTTCAGTTACATTTAATCCGGCTCCAACCGGCGATGTGCTTGCTGATCCAATTATCATAGCTTCATTGCCGTATACTGCAACAGGAAATAACCTGTCATCTAACTGTTGGACTAACCAAATCGGTCAGTCTTCACCTGATGTGTATTATCGTGTAATTCCTGAATGTAGCGGAACTTTGAACTTGAACCTTTGTTCAGGTGGTACGATCTCTGATACCTATATTCATATCGCAGATGCAACAGGTACTATCCTCGCATCTAACGATGATAACGGTCCATCATGTGCAGGTTTATTATCATCAATTAACTATGCTGTTTCAGGTGGTGTAACGTATTACATTATTGTAGAAGGTTTTAGTGCAAATGAAGGTACTTATACATTAAACGTATCTAATTCTGCGACATATTCTGTTTGGTATGCAGATGCAGATAGCGATTTGTTTGGTGATGCCTTCTCAACAACAACAACTTGCGATGGTTTTGCACCATCAGGTTATGTTGGAAATAACCTCGATTGTAACGATGCTGATGCAGCAGTAAATCCTTCTGCAATTGAAGTATGTAACGGTTATGACGATGAGTGCGACGGCTTGACAGATGACGCTGATCCTGATGTGATCGGATTCTCTGTATGGTTTGCTGATGCAGATGGCGATACTTATGGTAACGCTGCAATCATTGCAGAAGCATGTGCCGCTCCTGTTGGTTATACCGCTGATCCTTCAGATTGCGATGATACTAACAGTGCAATCAATCCGGGTGCTACCGAAATTTGTAACGGTGGTATCGATGATAACTGCGATGGTTTGGCAGATGATGCTGATCCAGGAGTAGTTGGCGCTCCTTCATGGTATGTAGATGCCGACGGTGATACTTGGGGTGATGCAGCTACAGCTGTATCTGCATGTATTGCTCCGGGAGGTTATATAGCCGATGGATCTGATTGCGACGATACTCAAATATTGTATACTGATGCCGATGGTGATGGTCACGGAACTGCTACACCTGCTCCATGCGGTGCAACAAATACCGACGATTGCGATGATAGCCAAAGCACAGTATATCCGGGTGCACCAGAATTGTGCGACGGTCTTGATAACGATTGCGATGCTACTATCGACGAAGGAACAGTTACTGCAACCGTGACACCTGCTGTTGGTGCTGTAACATGTAAAACATATCCTTATACATTCAGCGCAAATACCGGTGTTGGCTATACTTATCAGTGGTTTAAAAATGGTAACCTTGTAGTTGGTGCTACAGGTCCAACCTTAGCTACTGATAAACCGGGTTACTATCAAGTACAAGTAAACGTTCCCGGCGGATGTTTTGCAATGTCTGACGCCAGCTTGCTGACCGTTAACCCATTGCCAAACGCTACTATCAGCGCGCCAAATGGCACTAGCCTTTGTGCAGTTGTGAAATTGAAAGTAAGCGAAAATGCAACATGGACTTACCAATGGTATTTAGAAGGTACTCCGATAGCCGGCGCTACCAACTTCTTATACTATCCATCTGTTGCAGGTAACTACTATGCAATTGTAACAAGTGCTACAGGTTGTTTCAGACAATCAGCTACTTTAACAGTGACTTCATGTCGCGATGCTGAAGTTTCCGGAAATGAAACAATGAATGTATATCCAAATCCAACTTCATCTATGTTTAACATTGATTTGATGATGGCTGATGGATATAATGGTACTGCTGATGTTTACGTTACAAACGTGCTTGGCGATATCGTTCTCAACAAACAACTCACTGTAAACAATGGTGCCGTTTCTGCCGAACTCAACCTTGGTGTTGATGCAGCTGCAGGTATGTATCTTGTTAAGGTGGTTGCAGGTGGAAAACAATTCAACCAACAACTCACAGTAGTGAAATAATTCACTCTTACCCTTCAATAAAAAACGACCATTGGGAAACCGATGGTCGTTTTTTTTGTTATTATTGCCAATATGAAGCTGACAAAATTGTTTACCGAATTCTTTGAAAGTGAGCGTACAGGCGGTATCATTCTGATTTGCTGCACATTTGTTTCATTGCTCATAGCTAATTCTGCACTCGGAACCGGCTATAATGCTTTTTGGCATCATGAAATTGCGGGCCATTCTATTGTACATTGGATAAATGACCTGCTTATGACATTTTTCTTTCTACTGGTGGGATTGGAAATTGAACGTGAAATATATATCGGCGAACTCAAAGAGTTTCGAAAGGCTTCACTTCCAATATTTGGCGCAATAGGGGGGATGGCAATACCGGCGCTGGTGTATATCGGTATTAATATTTCTTCTGATAATATGAATGGATTCGGGATCCCGATGGCTACTGATATTGCATTTGCCATTGGAATTTTATCATTGCTCGGAAATCGGGTGCCGGCATCCTTAAAAATATTCCTTACCGCCCTGGCAATTATCGATGATCTCGGAGCAATTATTGTTATTGCTATTTTTTACTCTCAATCCGTGAGTCTGCTTTATTTAGGAGCTGCACTTACCCTATTTATGATAATGATCATTATGAACAGGATGAAAGTAATGCGCCTGTATTTATATCTAATACCGGGAATATTGTTATGGTACTGTATGCTCCAGAGTGGCATTCACGCAACTATTGCAGGTGTGTTGATCGCTTTTGCTATTCCCTTCAGAGAAGGCGATAATCATTCTCCAAGCTATAAACTGCAACATTTTTTGCACAAGCCGGTAGCGTTTTTTGTGCTTCCGATTTTTGCACTTGCAAACACAGCGATAGTATTAAATACACAATTGTTTTCCGGCCTTCAAAGTACACATGCATTGGGTATTGCTTTCGGTTTAATTTTTGGAAAACCTATTGGCATATTGTTGATGTGCTATTTAGCAGTCAAACTAAAAATTGCAGGATTACCCGAAGGTGTGAATTGGAAACAATTAGCAGGTGTTGGTTTACTCGCAGGTATTGGATTTACAATGAGTATATTTATCAGCCTCCTGGCATTTGAAGATGATCAAATGATCAATATATCGAAACTGGCGATTTTAATATCTTCTATCATTGCCGCAGTTACAGGATTATGGTATTTGAGCAGGCAAATGGATAAACAAATTTCTGCATAAAAAAAACAGCAACCATCCCTTTCGAGACGCTTGCTGCTTGTTTATCCCTTAAAAACAGGTCAAATATACATCGACCGGTCAAATTTTGCAACTTCTAAAGCAATATTTTTAAGCGCTTAGAAGCGATTTAACATTGAAGTTTTTCCTCTCAATTAAAGGATATGCGTTGCATCGTAATGGTATAAGCGGGTAATATCCTTGTTGGTTATAATGCCTACCAAATCGCCACTTTTAACTACAGGAACTGCTTGAAATTTGCCGGCTGCCAATATTTCCAGAATGTCTTTTTGTGGGGTATCGGGGGATACAGTGGTAGGGTTGGCAGTCATGACCTTTTCGATGGAGAATGCGGCATTTAAAGCGGCTTTAGAAACATCACCGGAACCGGCAAGATAATCTTGCATGAAAGTAAGCATATCCTTTATGCTGATGATGCCAATCAATCGTGTCCCTTCAGCAACAGGTAGATGCTGGATCTTGTGCCGGGTGAAAAATTCCATTACCTGATCGAATGTGTTATTCACACCGGCTACGATCACATTGCCGGTCATAAAGTCTGAAGCGTTGCGTTTATAGATCATAAGATAAAAATTTACTCTGCAAACCTACTAATGTGTCATATGGCTAAAAATGATTTTCGTCACCGTTTAAGGTGCCTTACGTCAAAAAAAAAGCGGCATCTCAAATGAAATGCCGCTTAATTTGTTGCTTGATGATATCTTACTGCCCGCCTTTAAGATAGCTATAGTGCTTTCCGTAATACAGCATTTGTTGCGTGAAGTCTTCAGGATAGCTTACCGTTACATCAGTTACCTCTCCCTGATCGTTTTTCACTATCGACAACTGCGGATTGATAAAGCCCCAATAGGGTGGTGTTTTAATATTAGCAGTGCGTGCCAATACTTCGGCATGTATTTCTTCATTCACCTGAACACCGAAAGTTTCTACCAATTTCATTCCTGCTTCGTAATCGCCTTCGCTTTTAATGCGTTGCACCTCTCTCAATAATTCTCCGAATAATTGGCGTAATGCTTCGTAATCATTGATCACAAAATAGGTTTTATCATTTTCATATTTGCGTTCAATCACATTTTTCGACTTCCCTTTTTCAAAAACCCATGCCGCAATCATCTGACGATTACGCATATGCGATTCTTCAATTGTTTTGCCGGGCTCAATACGGCGAAGTTGTAACATCAAACCATTGCGGATATAGCTGTCGTATTCTGCTTTCCCTACTTCCAGTGAAGGAATCAATCCCCATTCAACTAATTGAGGATCCATGGTGTAATACAATGCAACAAGGTCCGCTCTCGCTTCCTCTAAAGTGTTGGCATAATTCTTCAGTGTTTCTTTAGGTGTTCCAACCCCGGGATTGATTTTTCCGCTCGCATGACCGATAACCTCATGCATCGCTGTATGCATTTTTGCTGCCAATGAACCGTAATTTACCGCGCGTTGTCTTTCCTCTTCGGTATAACAAAATTCACTGAGTAAACTTGAATTTCCCGCTTGCTCATATGCATAAACAATATTTCCCAAGCTCACTGATTTGCTGCCGTAATCTGCGCGTATCCAATTTGAATTCGGCAAGTTCACACCAATAGGCGTTGATGGCGATGCATCTCCTGCTTCACCGGCAACATTGACAACTCGGTAGGAAACGCCTACTACGTTGTCTTTTTTATGCGATTTCATTATCGGTGAATAATCCTCAAACCATTGCGCATGCTCAGCTAATTTTTGCATGCGTTCTGAAGCTTCGAAATCCTTAATCTCTACAATGCTCTCAAATGAGCCGCGATACCCCATCGGGTCATTGTATACCTCAATGAAACTGTTGATGTAATCAATGTCTCCGTGCGTATCCTGCAACCAGGCAATGTTATATTCATCCCAAACTTTTAAATCGCCGGTTTCATAATATTTGATCAGTAATCGCAATGCATTTGCCTGCATGTCATTTTCACAATGTGGCATGGCGAGTTTTAAGTTTGCGATGATCTGCTTAATGGCATCACCATACAATCCATCTGCTTTATACACCACTTCAACCAATCCTTTATCTGTCTTGATCATGCGACTGTTCAATCCATGAGAAATCGCCTTTTCATCGTTCATGCCGGGCTGCGCAGCATAATACGCCTCTACTTCTTTTTCTGATACATCATCTGCATAAAAGTTCGAAGCTGAATTCAATAGTAAATCCTTATCAGGTTGCAGATATACCTTTTTGTTATCTACAACAGGATCAAACATGATGTCGATTATTTTAGTATCTAATTGAGCACCTGTTGTTTTTACAAGCGAAATAAAATATGCCTTTGAACATCCGGGCATAATCTTGTCGGTAGAATAATGATGATGAATGCCATTGCTGAACCAAACACGTTTCGTGTAAATCATAAAATCCTGCCATTCTTTCGATTGCTTATCACCTGTATAATTCTCTACAATATGCTCTAATGCTTTGCGAATGGTAAGGTTGTATTTATAGTTTTGATCCCAGATAATATCCCTTCCCGCATAACCTGCTTCGGTCAAATAGTAGACTAACAGCTTTTGGTTAAGTGTTAATTTATCAAAATCAGGAATTGTATATCTTAGTATGCCCAAATCAGCAAATTGTTCTGTATTCCAAACAAAGCTGTCACCCATTCTAGGTTCATCAGCGCTATTCACGGAATATTGCTGACTCGTTCCTGTAACTTGTTGTAATCCTTGTGCCTGTGCAGTGAAGCATATAACACCTCCAAACAGCAAGGTCATGATTGATTTATTCATTTGATTAGTGTTGAGAATACAAAATTGCATAAATCGGGCCGAATTTCATATATCCACAGCCCGATACTTGCATGTTAATATGTGGCATAGTATATTTACATAAAATTACGCGTATGAAGAAGAAACTTTTGCTTTCGATTTTAGTAGTAATGGCAGGAACTATCGCTGCTGTTTATGCTGTAAATCATCGTTCTGAAGCTCCAACACAGATTGCTGCTCCAACAGAACAAGTAAGTGCTGAAAATCCTGCACATTGCGATCCTTCTAACTGCTCTCCTGAAGAAGCAGCAAAATGTCCATATGCTAACAAAGCAGCACAGGCAACTACAGAATCTGCTGATAATGTATGTCCTTCTACTAAAGAATGCCCACCGTCGAAATGTAATTCCGCCTCAAAAACGGCTACCTTATAATCTCTTAAAAACAGATTTCCAATGGCAAAGAAACCACGGCGACCACCGTGGTTTTTTGTTTGTACATATCTGCACTAACCTTTATCACCCGTTTTGGGAATGTTAATCATTCTTTAAACGGTAATTCCGATATCTATTTGTATCGTAAATCACGATGTCATGCACAACGAACATGATAACGTGACATGAATAAAATGTGATAATCCGGTGGTCGATATGTTTGTATGATCACCTCAAAGATGGTTACAGATGTTAAATGCCATCTGTTTGCCTGTTATATGTTTCATGGGTTTTGAATGAACGCCGATAGTAATGTCGGCGTTTATTTTTTCATCCATTATCCTTCCATCGCCACAAATGCATACACGCATAAGTGCGATATGGACGCCACTGCTCGGCAATTTTTTCCATGCGCAATCGAAATTTCTTTTTGTCTCTGGGCCGCAATCCATAAGCACCAATCATTGCTTGTTGAATGCCAAGGTCATCCGTTGCAAATACATCTTTTCTTCCCAAGGCAAACATCAATAACATTTCTACAGTCCATCTGCCAACACCTTTTATTTGAGTGAGATATTTGATGATCTCCATATCATCCATCGCCTGTAATTGCTTAACCTCCATGCCTTGCGTTTGTGCAAAGGTGGCTACGTTGATCACATAGTTAGCCTTTGCCTGACTTAAACCCATTCCCCGAAATGTTTCAATGGACGTTGCCATGATTTTTTCTGCCGTAGGTTTGCCGTCATATAACTTATCGAAACGCGCATGAAATACATCGGCTACCTTGGTGGATAGTTGCTGACTCATGATAGAGTAACACAAATAGGTGCAGATATCTTTTTGCTTCTTCAAAGTAAAGGCTCCATGTTTTTTAATCATCGCCGCCATTACCGGGTCCTTCGATAAATGTTCTACATATTCCATGCGGTAAATATCATGAAAATTGAATTATTCAGCAGCCCTGACTATTTTCACACCATGTCTGCCACAGAGAGTAATACCATCAGTTCTAAAATGTGGTTCTGGTCGCATTTTGCCCTTGTAGTAATTGCCTGGATCGGACCTTTTATTTTCGATTGGTATCTGATGGTAACAGGATATGCGCTGGTGGTAATTCAATTTGCCGTGTTCAACCGCTGCCTGATGAATGACAAACACGACCTGGCGGAGGAAGGCGACATGACGTTTTATGCCCAACTCCTCGAATCTATAGGATTTAACTTCTCAAGAGCAAAAGTTAAGCGTATTGTCCGTCCGTGGATATATGTTTTTCTGGCTGTTTTCGTCATCTTCCTCCAAGTGATTTTCAGGTATGTCCCCGTTTTACATATTCCGGGATAAATCCGCATCACAACACCATAATCTCTCTTATCTTCGCAGCAAATAAACTGTTATGAAGAAGATCTTCATTTTGGGAGCATGCGGATTGTTCCTTTCAATAGCCGGTGCCCAAGGCGTCATGACACCCGAATTATTGTGGAGCCTGGGAAGGGTAGGAGCGGAAACTGTTACTCCCGATGGTCAACATGTAATATTCGGCGTGACATATTACGACATCGCCACAGGGGTAGGGGAGCGCAACCTGTTTAGTATAGGCCTTACCGACCATAAACCCATTCAACTGACCACTACAAAAGGCGGTGAAAATAGTGTGATGACACTTCCGGGAGGTAAAATGGGCTATATCTATCAGGGGCAAATATGGCAGTCGGAATGGGATGGCTCTAATGCCAAGCAACTTACTAATTATCCTGATGGCTTGTCAAATGTGCGGTTTTCTCCTGATGGAAAGCATATCTTGTTTTCAAAGGATGTAAAACTGATCGATGTACTGGCCAGCGAAAAATATAAGGATCTGCCAAACAGTTCAGTTAGAATATATGAATCGCTCAACTATCGTCACTGGGATACATGGGAGGATGGCGCTTACAGTCACATCATGCTTGCCACCTGGGATAATGGCATCATAGGTCCTGAAAAAGATATCATGGATGGATTGCCGTTCGATAGCCCGCAAATGCCTTTTGGCGGTGTGGAAGACTTCATGTTTCACAACGATAACGATCATATCATCTATGTGACGAAAGCATTACACGGCACCGATTACACCCAGAGCACCAATACGGATATCTACCTCTATACCATGTCTACCGGCGATACCAAGAATATTACAGCCGGCATGGAAGGCTATGATACAAATCCAAATTTTTCACCCGATGGCAATCGCCTGGCTTGGCTGAGTATGGCTCGAAATGGTTACGAGGCTGACAAAAACCGACTTTATATCAACGATATTAAAAATAAGGTGGTGATCGATGCTTCAGAATCATTTGATGAATCTATTGAAGCTCTTCGCTGGAGCAATAATGGTAATTTTATCTACTTCCTCAGCCCTATCAACGGAACTTTACAGTTGTTTGAGCTCGATGTAACAAACGTTTTCACTAAGGTTGATGGTCGCAAACGCAATCCCATCCGCCAGGTAACTTCCGGCGATTATGACGTGGCCAGCATCGTTGGCGAAACTAATGGCATGCTCGTGGTAACGAGAACCGACATGAATCATGCGGCCGAATTGTTCCTTGTGAACCCCTCCACCGGCGTTATGACCGCAATCACGGAGATCAACAAACCGAATTACGATAAAATCGGTATGTGCAAAACCGAGCGCAAAATGGTAAAAACCACCGACGGACTCGATATGCTTGTTTGGTTCATTTATCCTCCGAATTTCGATCCTAATAAGAAGTATCCAACCTTATTATACTGTCAAGGCGGACCACAAAGTGCACTCACGCAATTTTACAGTTTCAGATGGAACTTTCAGTTGATGGCTTCTCAGGGATATATTGTGGTGGCACCAAATCGCCGCGGTATGCCCGGACATGGCACTAAATGGAATGAACAAATCAGTAAAGATTGGGGCGGACAGGCAATTAATGACTATTACAGCGCAATAGATTACGCTAAAACGCTTCCTTATGTGGATGCTGATCGCTGTGGGGCTGTTGGGGCGAGTTATGGTGGCTATAGCGTGTATATGATGGCCGGAACGCATCAAGGCAGATTTAAGACATTTATAGCCCATGACGGACTGTTCAACCTTCAGTCGTTCTACGGTACAACTGATGAAATGTGGTTTGCTACCTGGGATCTCGGTGGCCCGTATTGGTCGCGCGGAGTGCAGGACAACTCATATTTGCAGTTTAACCCGATCACCTTTGTATCTGAATGGAATACGCCAATTCTCATCTTCCAGGGAGGCAAAGATTATCGTACAACCGAGGATCAGGCTTTCCAGGCATTTCAGGCGGCGCAATTACGCGGTATCCGATCTCGGTTTGTTTACCTGCCTGATGAGAACCACTGGGTGCTGAAATGTCATAACGGACTGGCATGGCAACGCGAGTTTTTCGATTGGTTGCATCAAACTTTATAAGCTGAATCTTCCAATAAATCATAACAAAACACCCGGTCATTTTGATCGGGTGTTTTTGTTTTAGGAGCTGCCTCATCTTGTTTGCAGTAACATCGTATAGGTTCGCAAGCGCTGATAAACATGGCTATTGTGCAATATGCTAAAACGAGCTCAAACCGTTGATATGGCTGAATTCCGACTCTATTCTTGTATTACCTGTTTTTGCCCATAATTAATATTATGTTAAGTCGGCGCGACAGGCTTCC
>JAIBBA010000115.1 GCA_019694895.1 Chitinophagales bacterium | reverse complement strand
CAGGTTGCAGATTGTGATGCTGTTATTAAACTGGCAAAAGATAAAAACAAGGAAGTATTCTGTGTAATGCAGAACAGATTTTCTCCGCCATCGGTCTGGATAAAATCAATGTTAGACACTCATGCACTTGGAAAAATTTGCATGGTGCAGGTGAATTGCTACTGGAATCGCGATGAAAGATATTATACCGGCGATTCATGGCATGGCACTCGTGATTTCGACGGCGGAACATTGTTTACCCAATTCTCACACTTCATTGATACCATGCTTTGGTTGTTTGGCGATATCTCAGATATTCACGCCATTTTCGACGACTATAAGCATAAACACCTTACCGATTTCGAAGACAGCGGGATGGTGCATTTTCGCTTTTTAAACGGCGCCTTAGGAAGCTTGCAATACAGTACTGCCGTGTATGATAAAAATTTTGAAAGCACCATTCGTATTATAGGTGAGAAAGGGACAGTATGCTTAGGCGGGCAATACATGAATGAAGTAACCTATTGTCATGTGCAAGATTATGTAATGCCTGAATTAGCGCCTACCGCTGCGCCAAATAATTATGGTCCATACATTGGTTCTGCTGCCAATCACCATTTTATTATTCAGAACGTATTAGATGTTTTACATCGCGAAGCACCAATAGCCACAACAGCTGAAGAAGGACGTATGGTTGTTGATGTGATTTCACGCATTTATGCACTGCGCGCGCAACATCTCACTCAAAAAAATTAAATATGGCGGCGCATTGGTATGTGGCATATGTGCGCTCACGCAGTGAAAAAAAAGTTGCAGAACGCCTTGAAAAAAATGGCATTACTTCCTACTTGCCTTTGATAAAATCTGTTCGCCAATGGAGTGACAGAAAAAAGATCGTTTCCATTCCCATGTTCAGCGGTTATATTTTTGTGCATTGCTTAGAAGAACAACTCACCAATGTACGCATGGTTAGCGGTGTGGCAAACTTTATTTATCGCGAAGGTAAACCTGCTCGCATGCCGGAATCGGATATTTCAACAATAAAATCGCTGTTGAATGCCGAGTTTCATACCGAGGTGCATCCTGATTCATTTGCAATAGGCACACAGGTAAAAATCAACTTCGGCCCCATGGCAGGCACCATTGGCGAATTAGTTGCTATAGAAAACGAAAAATTATTCCTGCTGAGAATTGATGTGATACAGCAAGCATTACTCATCAAAGTACCCGCAGCATACCTGGAAAAAATATAATGGAATTTTTATTTCTGAATGATGTCGTGAATATCAATACCATCCTTGTATTCAAATGAAAATGTCTTTCTGAATACCAGAAATTTCTGAATGGTAATCTCTCCTGATATCCCCAAAGGCATTTCATCCTGACCAACAAACGATTTCAATCCTGCAGACAGTATTCCGCCCATTTCACTGACGCTTGTCGTGAAAGATATAGGCATGGTGAACTCTGCTTGTTTTTTTATGCGCACCTTATCATCTAAAGAGACACTTCCAAGCGTTTTTTGATCTACGGCAATATTTATTTCCATATTGCGAATGGTGCCACCTATCGGATTGGGATTATACAGATTCAGGTCCATTTGCACTTTTGGTTCCTTGAGAATATTCGTAACCGTAAAATCATCAAATCCCTTGTATTGCAATTCCTGTGTCGATGCGCAGGATGCACACATTAAACAAAAGGCTATACCGGCTAGAAGTCTCATGTACCTAATCTTTCAGGCTTTATTACAAAAAATATGCCCGATTTTAGTTTTGCGTGATAAAATGGCTTACTTGCAAAGATAAATAAGGCCGGGAATTAAAGCGATTATACACTTTCCGGCTGATGTTCAATCACCGGCAATGTAAACGTAAATATGCTGCCACCACCCTTGCGCGACGATACCTTAATGGTGCCGCCGGCCTGATCAACAATTTTTTTACAAATTGCCAGTCCGATACCGGTGCCGCTATATTCCTCTTTGGAGTGAAGTCGTTGGAAGATGAGAAAGATTTTCTCCTTGTATTCTGCAGGTATGCCAATGCCATTATCGGCAACGGAGAATTGATAATATCTGCCCGAAGTAGCAAATGAAATTTCAATCAGCGGTTGAGTGCTTGTATTATATTTAATACCATTGGAAATCAGATTCAGAAACAATTGCAACATATGTGTTTCATCTGCTATTACTGCCGGAAGCAAGGTGCTTTTTATTACTGCATTTCTTTCCTCTATTACCGGTTGAAGGTTTGATTTCACCTGTTGCACAATAATATTCAGATCAACTAACTCCGAATTGCGTACGTTACTGATGGCGGCTAAGGCCAACAGATCACTGATTAGATTTTGCATTGTATGAGTGCCCTGCAAAATATATCTCATGAATTCCTGCTGGTCACCGGTCAAAGGTATATCCATTGAGCGCTGGAGCAATTGTACGTATGACGATACCATGCGCAATGGTTCACGTAGGTCGTGACTGGCAACGTGTGCAAATTGTCGCAATTCATCATTCGACATTTCCAACTGCCTTGCGTATTGCTCTATCTGTTTATTTTTCAGTCTTAATTTTCTTGCCTCCTGATCGCGCATTTCCAATTCAAAATCATTGCGAGCTTTGGCAACGGCAAATGTTTTCTCATCGCTGAATACATCTTTTAATGACTGAGCATAGGCTTGTTGATAGTGGTATGCGCGCTCATGATTTCCCAGTCCGGCATACGCTTTGGCCATCTGCTCGTAAGTATTACTCATGGAGCGTTTTACGCCAATGCTTTCGAAATATTGCAATGCCTTGGCGAAACGTTCGATAGCCTCTTCATAACGTTCCAAAATAATAAATGCCTCACCCATTTGATTTTGAGTATGGGCGTGATGATAGGGACTATCTAATTCCAAATCGTAATGCTGCGCCTTATCGAAAAAAGTAAATCCTGTTTCTACTTCACCCATTTTCACTTTTACCAAGCCAATATTTGCAGAATAAATAGAAAGGAGCGAAGTAGCTTGTTCCTGTTCTGCCAATGCATATGCGCGCTGAAGATTTTCATATGCTTGCGTATAATTATTTAATCTGAAATAATAAACTGCATATGAATTGTAACAATTCCCTTCACCACCAACATCGCCGATCTGCTTATAAATGGTTAATGCCTTTTGCAAATACTCTGCTTGTGCAAATTCGGCACCGGAGAAATTGAACAGGATATATAAATTGTAGTAGGCATGAGCAAGCCATTTTAATTCAAATTGATTTTGTTCGCTCATTGACTCTATACATTTCACACATTCCAGATAATTATGTTGTGCCGAAACGTGATCGCCCATGAAATGGTAATTGCGTCCAACATTCAGATGATAATAAGGAGCATATCTTTTTTTAAACTCTCCTTTCATCATCGCATAACCCTCATCAGACATTTTGATGCTCAAGTGATAATCACTTTTCACCAAACACTGATAAAGGGCTCCTTCCAGAATACACAAACCCTTCAGATTATTATCGTTGATTTGCTCGGCAAGAGCGAGTGCCTTCGACGACAATTCCGCTATCTCAGAATTGCGCTTGCTCACCAGGTCCCAAGAGGTGTGTAACAGTCCGCTGATCTCTGCTTCAATCTGTTTGCGGTTGAGTCGACCTGAGGTAGGCATGCCCAAATATAAGGGTTTGAGCAATTTCAGGAGATGACATGCATCGGCAGCGACAAAATGTCAGCAATATCCCCATGGCACAGGCTTTGAGATGCCGAAAGCACAAACAATAACGCTATGTCAATAGAAACAGGAAATATCGCCGTCCAGACTGAGAATATCTTCCCCATTATCAAAAAATTCCTTTACAGCGACCATGAGATCTTTCTTCGGGAATTGGTTGCCAACGCGGTAGATGCTACTCAAAAGCTCCGCAAATTGAGTTCTATGGGTGAGATCGGCGGAGAACTGGGAGACACTAATATCCGTATTTCAATAGATAAAGAAGCCGGAACCCTCACCATCTCTGACAGAGGAATTGGTATGAGCGGCGATGAAGTGAAACGCTATATCAACCAGGTGGCTTTGTCCAGTGCCTCTGAATTCCTGGATAAATACAAAGGACTGGAAGATGGTAAATCCATCATCGGACATTTTGGCCTTGGTTTCTATAGCGCTTTCATGGTTGCCGACCAGGTAGCATTGGTAACTCGCTCGGCAAGAGAAGGACATGATGCTGTGCGCTGGACTTGCGATGGCAGTCCGCAATTCACCCTCGAAGTTGTTGAAAAAGAAACGCGTGGAACTGATGTGATTTTATACATCAACGAAGAAAACAAAGAATTCCTCGAAGATAATCGCATACAGACTCTGCTCGATAAATATTGTAAGTTTTTGCCTGTACCCATTCAATTTGGTGAATCTGTTACCAAGGAAAAAGATGAGGCCGGAAATGAAACAGAAGTAACTGCTCCACGCATTATCAATAACCCAAATCCGGCGTGGACCAAAAAACCTGCTGAGCTTACCGACGAGGATTATACCAATTTCTATCGCGAATTATATCCGTATGCCGAGGTGCCGATGTTTTGGATACATTTGAATGTAGATTATCCATTCAACCTCACAGGTATTCTGTATTTCCCACGCATTAAAAAAAGCTATGAAATACAGAAAAATAAAATCCACCTGTACAGCAATCAGGTATTTGTTACCGATGAAGTAAATGCTGTTGTGCCCGAATGGCTCACCTTGTTGCATGGGGTGATCGACTCGCCGGATATACCGCTTAACGTATCGCGGAGCTATCTGCAGAGTGATCAAAACGTAAAAAAAATAAATAGCTACATCACCAAAAAAGTAGCCGAAAAACTCGAAGAGCTCTTTAAAAAAGACAGAGCAGCATTCGAAGAAAAATGGGAGAACATCAACGTGATCATCAAATATGGTATGCTCAGCGATGAGAAGTTTTTTGAACGTGGTGAAAAATTCTGTCTGCTGCAAAATACTGAAAAGAAATTCTTTACCCTCGATGAATACAAAGCACATATTGCTCCTGCTCAAGAGGATAAAAACAAGCAGGTGATTGCACTTTATACCAATAATGTAACCGATCATCATGTGTACGTTGACGCAGCAATCAACAAAGGATATGATGTGTTGGAAATCGATAATGTGATAGACAATCACTTCATTTCTTTCATCGAACAAAAAATGACCGGCGTACAATTCAAACGCGTTGACGCCGATACTATTGATCAACTTATCGATAAAGATGAAAAAATTGAATCTGTTTTAAGCGATACCGAACAAACCAGTGTAAAAGAATTGTTCGAACAAGTTGTCGATGCCAATGCCGGCACTGTTGTGCTCACACCAATGTCGCCGAATGATCAACCCGTAACTATAACCAAACCGGAATTCATGCGTCGTATGAAAGAGATGAGTCACCTCAACGGCATGGATTTCGCAGCATCAATGCCTGATCAATTCAATTTGGTAATTAATACCAATCATCCCGTAGTAAATAAAATGCTGCAACTTGATGAAACTCATCGTTTAAATACGGCCCGTCAGCTTCACGACCTTGCATTATTATCGCAAGGTATGCTCAAAGGCACTGCGCTCACCGAATTTGTAAAGCGCAGTGTGGAGCAGATGCAGTAATGCACTTATAACTTTTTTCCCTGCACTTGTTGCAGCGATTCCAAACGCACCAGTTTGTAAGCCGGAGAGCAAGCAAACAGGTGCGTTAATATTTGTGCATGCCCCGCTCCAATAATCACCAGTATTCTATCGTCGGGGCTTGTGGTAATTTGCTGAATATTTCTATAAATACGCAAATTTCTTGCTTAAAAATCCATAGATGATGCATCTGTGCTTTCGCAATTGCTTTATTAAGGATACATCAATCATTTATCATAGCGACCGAAAAAATTACAGCCATCGAAGCAAACAGGTTGATCATCGCCGGAAAGCCTATTCCGATAGGTGATACTTTCAGAACCGCCCTTCAGGCTCACCTTCCCTTGCGTTAGGTGTTTCACGGGTCATAGATTTCAGCCCATCAGTGATAAAAATCATTTGCATGCTATGGTAATTATTATCAACTTTATAATATGCTCCATAAACTTCATATACGAAGACTATTTCATATAACTCTGTTACTGGTAGTTATAGCAGGCATTAGCTCTTGCGGCACCACACAATTCAGGAAGGATTACTACAATGTAAATACCCTATTACACGATTCTACGCAGTTTGCCACAGGAACGCCCTGGCTAAAAGCACATATGAAAAATGGCAACATTGTCATTTTTTATAATACCTGGGAGGTTGACAGTGCTCAAACCTATATTTCCGGTTTCGGAGCACAATATGATTTTAACAGGCAACTGATTACACAGGATCATCTGAGTATTCCTATTGATGACATTGCATTATTTGAAACCAACAATCCCGTTCAGGATAATAAGGGTAGAATCTCGGCTATCACCATCATGACCGGTTTGGATATTTTGTTTGGAGTGGTATGCATTACTGTTCCCAAAGCATGCTGGGGATCTTGTCCTACATTTTATATCGACTCCACCGCAACTACACATTATGCCGATGCAGAAGGTTTTTCGAATGCCATTCTACCATCAATGCAATATGGCGATATCGATGCCCTACCCGGTAGTGTTTTACCGGGAAGCACTTTCAGGATAACCCTGCGCAATGAAGCTTTGGAAACACACTGCATTGATAAAGTGACATTATACGCAATTTCTACACCAACAAATAAAACTGCATTTCAAAGTGTCGACAATAAATTTTATTTAGGTGATAAAAATTTTATCTGCTCAAAAGCATATGATGAAAATGGGGAGATCACTGCCCTGCTTGAAAAAGCAGATACTCAGGAACGTTTCTCAACTACAGATGAGCATAACTTAAAAAGCAAAGAAGCAATTTATCTCAACTTCTCTTCTGCACAAGCAAACGACTCAATAGGTTTATTGCTTCGTTTCAGACAAACCTTGCTGCCAACATATTGTTATTATAACGCCGTGAGCTACATGGGTGATTTTGTTGGTGGCATCAATACATTATTGGAAACTGATGAAAAAATCAGAAATAAATTCGGTCACGACGGTTTCCTTGGTGCTTTAGGAGGCATTGATGTACATGTGTGGAATGAATCCGAAAATGATTGGAAATATGAAGGAGCATTCAATGAAACAGGACCCATTGCCATTAACACGCAAATATTGCCATTATCAGCTTCTGATGGCAAGGATTCCATAAAAATAAAACTGGTACTAAATAAAGGATTGTGGCGTATAGATCAGGCCGCATTGGTGACCGATTTACATCGTACACAAGCAAAGGCAATATCACCACAAGTAATAAATGCCGCCGGCGGACATGAAGACGCCTTCTCCGATTATCTTTCCGACAGCACCAATTATTTGATTACTTATCCTGGTGAACATTTTTATTTAGATTTTCCAATGCCGGAACAATCAGATCATTATACTGCCTTTTTATATTCAGAAGGATACTATCTGGAATGGATGCGCGGCGATTGGCTTGCAGATAAAAACATATTAAAACTTCGGTACATGCTCAATTTCCCAAATCTATATCTCAAAACCGAAGCCTCTGTATTTAAGGAACACGAAGCCGCAATGGAGCAGATTTTTTGGAATTCAAGAATTTCACAACCTATATTTAGCAGCAATGAATAACAAATGCACAATAATCATTATTGCAGTAATGCTCATTGCAAGCGGCTGCGCCTCCTATCCGAAAGGCATCAATCCTGTCGGAAAAAATAAAACTGATCCCTACGGTGCAACCATGAAGGTGAGCCCTAAGTCCACTAAAACCATAATTGGTGAACTTATTGCAGTTAATGGAGATAGTTTATACCTGCTTGGTGCAAACAATCAAATTATGCGTTACCATATTAAGGACATCCGAACTTACGTGGTATATTATGGCACCCCTGAAAAAACCTTAGGTTGGACATATGCTTTGCTTCCTGCAATTTCCATTTCACATGGATTTTGGATGATACTTTCTATACCAATCAACCTGATTTTCGCCGGAGGAATTACGAATGATGTTAAACAAGACATGATATACACTAATCGTGAATTGCCTATCGACAAATTAAGCATCATGGCAAGATTTCCGCAAGGCTTGCCACCTTCAGTCTCACTAAATGAAATAACCAGATAAAACCTGGTCTTTTTCTTTTACTTCACGCATAGGTTCCAGTAAGAAAAGGATTGTGTAATCTTTCTCTGCCGATGGTTGTCGATTGCATATGACCGGCATATACTTTTGTCTCATCGGGCAGGTTCATTAACTTGGTTCTGATGCTATGCATTAATGTTGGCATACTTCCTCCTGGAAGATCTGTGCGACCTATAGAGTCATGGAATAAAACATCACCACTTACGATAAAATTATCGGCTTTACAGTAAAAACATACACTGGCAGGAGAATGCCCCGGGGTATACAACACATCAAGGGTGGTTTCGCCAAAGGTGATGGTATCGCCGTCTACCACAAATCTTTCAGGATCGGGAGAAGGTCGATAGCGCAAGCCCATGGAAGGGGCATAATTCACCACATTTTGCAATATCGGAAGCTCGCCTCTGTGCATTACCAAGGGGATTTGGTAGGTATCAGAAACGAATTTATTGCCCAAAACATGATCTACATGGCAGTGCGTATTCAGCAGCAGCGCGGGTTTGAGGCCTTTTTTTGAAATGGCGTCTACCAGATCATCCTCCTCGGCACGGTCGTAACAACCGGGGTCCACGATCACACAGGCACCCGTTCTATCATAGATTACGTATGTATTTTCGTAGAAGGCATTGAAGGTGAAAGAGATAATAGAGGCCATGTTTCTATCGTTAAATTGTAAAATTTTAATGAAGCGGGCGAACTTTACGGCAAAAGTATGTATTTTGCAGTGGTGAGAAGGGTTCCGGGTATGAAGATCATTTCCACAAATCGACTCAGATGGTTTTGGCTGCTGGCAGTGTTGTTCAGTACCAATATCGCTTTTGGCCAAGGCACCCAGGTCCAATTCGGGCAAAATCGCGTTCAATACAAGGATTTCGACTGGCAATTTTATGAGGGCGAACACTTTCAGGTCTATTTCAGTGCAGGGGGGCTCAACCTAGGAAAATTCGTTGCACAAATAGCAGAAGCCGATCTGATTCAAATAGAAGACCTGCTGGATTACAAACTCAACAGTAAGCCCGAAATTATAGTTTACAATACTATTTCAGATTACAACCAAAGTAATTTCGCCATTGGAGCCGAAGAGCAGTATAATATTGGAGGGCAGACGAAAATAATTGGCAATAAAGTATTTATTTATTTCGATGGCAATCATCAGCATCTGAGAAAACAGGTGCGCGAAGGTGTGGGGAAAGTGCTAATCAATAGCATGATATTTGGCGGCAACTTGCAGGAAATCGTTCAAAACGCCGTACTGCTGAATTTACCTGAATGGTTTACCGAAGGCCTTGTGTCTTATATTGGCGAAGAGTGGAATACGGAACTTGATAATCAGCTGCGCGATGGCATTTTATCCGGCAGATATCAAAAATTCAATAAGCTGACTGGTGAAGATGCCCGATTCGCAGGACATGCTTTGTGGTACTATATTGCCGAAAGTTATGGCGAATCAACTATTCCGAATTTGTTGTATCTCATTCGCATTAACAGAAGTATTGAGAACGGATTCCTATTTGTACTCGGCACAGGAGTAAACGGCACTATTGATGCATGGTACAATTATTTCCTCACCAAATACCAAAAAGAATCTGCCGGGAAAACAGTACCTGCACTTGAAAATGCGATACCCAGAAAAGAACGCAAAGAGGTTCAATTTCATCAACTGGCTTTAAGCCCCGACGGCGAGCATATTGCCTACGCCATGGATGATCATGGTAAGTTTAAAGTATTCATGCAGGAAATGGATACCAAGGACCGACAGAAAATTAAATCCGGTGGATTAAAGACACATACGCTTGCTACTGATCTCAGCAATCCACTGATTGCCTGGAGCCCCGATGGTAAAAAACTCGCTATCGTTTATGAAAAGAGATATAAGAATTATATCACCACTTACGATACCGAAAAAAAGGAAAAAGAAACGAAGGAACT
>JAIBBA010000114.1 GCA_019694895.1 Chitinophagales bacterium | reverse complement strand
TGGCTCAAGCTATCAAACAACAAATACCCGCAAATAGCGAGCCAAGCCTGATACCCGCCAGAGTCGAGGCAAGCCTGATACTTGATACCTGATACCCGCCAGAGGCGAGGCAAGCCTGATACCCGCCAGAGGCGAGGCAAGCCTGATACCTGATACTTGATACCTGATACCTGATACCTGATACCAATTACCTCCCCCTTCGAACTTCAAAACCAAACCTATGGGACTTCTAACAAATACCACTGTTTTAATCACCGGTGCCTCACGTGGAATCGGCGAAGCAATGGCGATGCGTTTTGCTGAGGCCGGTGCCAATGTTGCATTTACCTATTTAAGCAGCGAAGCAAGAGCGCAGGCATTGGAGCAGAAACTTTCTGAAATGGGGGTGAAGGCTAAAGGGTATAAAAGTAACGCTGGAGTTTATGCAGAAGCCGAAAAATTGATCAATGATGTGATAGCTGATTTTGGCAATATCGACACCTTGGTAAATAATGCAGGCATTACTAAAGACACGTTAATGTTGCGTATGTCGGAGGAAGATTGGGATGCAGTTATGGATGTGAATTTGAAATCAGTATTCAATCTCACCAAATTTGCCATCAAACCAATGATGAAGGCACGCAAAGGCAGCATCATCAATATTTCCAGTATTGTAGGTTTGATCGGACAAGCAGGTCAAGCAAACTATTCTGCATCTAAAGCAGGTATTATAGGTTTTACGAAATCCATTGCAAAAGAACTCGGTTCCAGAAATATTCGTTGTAATGCCATTGCGCCGGGATTTATTGAAACAGATATGACCGGCGAATTGAGCGAGGAACTCAAACAAACTTATTTTAAATCTATTCCACTGGGACGCTTCGGACAAGGAAAAGAAGTGGCTGATGTTGCCATTTTCCTTGCCAGTGAAATGAGTAGTTATGTTACCGGACAGGTAATCAGTGTTTGCGGTGCCTTACATACCTGATCTGAAAAAGATTACGGTAACGAATCTTAACAACATTTACTACAACTAACTCGGGCAATTACTCGTTGTATTTACCTTATATTCGCACATAGAAGCGGATACTCCGGCAATTTATGCAGTTACAGATTTTCTCTGATTACCCCTGGTGGTTTTGGTTTTTATGTGTACTTGGTGGTGCACTATATGCCGCTGCATTATACTGGCGTGAACGACGTATAGCTGAAGTGCTGCCAAAACAATGGTGGATACCCGCAGCATTACGGTTTATTGGCGCTACAATTTTGTTGATGTTGCTGCTCAATCCTTATATGCGTTCATCTACTAATGAAACAGAGAAACCCATTGTCGTTTTGTTGCAGGATAATTCTTCCAGTATTGCAAAAGGCATTGGCGATACTACTGCTTTTTTGGATGCATGGGAATCTATGGCAACTGAATTATCAAAAGATTTTGACGTTAGAAAATATGTATTCGGTGAAACAATGGAGGAAGATGGCGAAAATCATTTCGATCAGGCATCCACTAATATTTCCCAATCGCTGTTATCACTCAATAATTTGTATGAGCAACAACATGTGGCAGGAGTGATATTGGCTTCTGACGGTATTTATAATAGTGGAAGCAATCCGGTATTTATCAAAAATGAACTCAACGCCCCAATTTATACCGTTGCGCTGGGAGATACTACACGAAAAAAAGATGTGCGCATTCTTCGCACTTTACACAATAACCTGGTGTATCTCGATGATCGTTTTACTGTGCAGGCTGACATTGAAGGGATTTTCTGCAATGGTATAAATATCAGTGCTTCAATTTCAGAAATTAATAAAAACGGTAATCGAAACTTAGGTGAACAATCTGTTAATGCTGTTGGTGACCAATTCAATGGAAGCGTAAAATGGGAAATTGCTGCACAGGAGCCCGGAATTCGTCATTATCGAATAAATGTGAGAAAGGTGGAAGGTGAATTCACCACAGAAAACAACGTGCAGGATATTTATATCGAAGTACTCGATGCCCGACAAAAAATTCTGTTACTCGCCAACGCACCACATCCCGATCTGCAAGCCTTGCGTTTATCGATCACGCAAAACAAAAATTATGATGTCGATGTGCAGCTTGCGGGCGAATGGAAAGGCAATATTGCCGACTACGACCTTGTCATTTTACATCAATTGCCTTCTTCCACAAATACTATTCCACAGGTGATAAATGAGGTACAGGCGAAGCGTATTCCTACTTGGTTTATTACAGGCAGCCAAACATCAGTTGTTGCTTTCAACAAGGCACAGTCGCTGCTCAATATCAATAGCAATGGGCAATCTGCAAATGAGGTTACGGCGTTAATGGATTTGCAATTCAATCTCTTCACCATTGATGATAAAACGCTTGGCATCCTCCCAAGATTGCCGGCACTAAGTGCACCTTACGGTCAATACACGGCATCAAAGGCATCGCAGGTGGTGGCCTATCAGAAAATTGGATCCGTGGCTACTAAAACGCCATTGTTATTGTTTAGCATTCCGGGTGGAGAAAAAACCGCCGTATTATGCGGAGAAAATATTTGGAAATGGCGCTTGTATGACTACGTGCTTAACAACACACAAGAAGCTTCTGATGAGATCATTGGTAAAACAGTGCAATACCTTGCTGCTAAAAACGACAAGAAACAATTCCGTGTAAGTCAAGCTCGCGCTGTTTATACTGAGCAGGAAAATATTATTCTTGATGCAGAATTATATAATGACACTTATGAATTGATTAATACGCCTGATGCCACCATTACCATTACAGATGAATCCGGAAAAGATTTTGATTTTCAATTTTCCAAAACCGGAAATAGTTATACTTTAAGTGCAGGATATTTTTCACCAGGCAATTACAGTTACAAAGCATCCACAACTTTCAATGGCAAAACATATACTGATGCCGGAGCTTTTAGTGTGTCGCCTGTAAGATTGGAAACTATCAATATTACTGCCGACCATCGGTTAATGAATCAACTTGCTGTTCAAACCGGAGGCAGTATGGCCTATCCTGAAAATATGGCATCGCTGGTTGATGCGATAAAAAACAGTGCGCAAGCAAAACCGGTGATGCGCGAAATCACTCGCACACAATCAATTATTCATTTGAAATGGATATTTGCCGTGATATTGTTATTACTCAGCGTAGAGTGGTTCATCCGAAAATACAGCGGAGGATATTGACAAATAACAAATAGCCGGTAATAATTAATGAATTATTTGTCTATGATGACAAATACATCTTCATTCGGTTTCTTCATGTAGTATTTTTCACGTGCGAAACGCTCCAGAGCTTTCTGATCATTCTGGAGTGCCTGCAATTGCTTTTTTGCCTTTGCTGTTTCGCTTTCGTAATAGGCTGTTTTACTTTTCACTGCATTTAATTCAGCAATACGCCTATATTGCCTCATGAAATTATTCTGATCAAAAAATGTCATCCACACGCCAAATACAAACAGGGTAAACACGTATTTATTTACGAGCAGCGCAGGCACTTTCCATTGCCTGAGTCGTTGGCGAAAACCTGACCTTTTTGTTGTCATGACCTGATAAAGATACGTGGAGGTTACATACCATAAACGCCGGTAAATAAAAAAACCGTGTGGATTGTTCACAAAAACCCACACGGTAAGTTAAATTCGGCCTTAAGTCCCGGCAAATGTTAACGCAGGAATACATTTCCCGGCCAAACAGCCATGCTTCCGAGGTCTTCCTCTATGCGCAGCAGCTGGTTATATTTTGCAATCCTGTCGCTTCGCGAAGCAGAACCGGTTTTAATCTGACCGCAATTGAGTGCCACCGCAAGATCAGCTATCGTAGTATCTTCTGTTTCCCCGCTGCGGTGACTCATCACTGACGTATATCTTGCGCGATGTGCCATGTCTACAGCCTGTATCGTTTCCGTTAACGTGCCGATCTGGTTTACTTTCACTAAAATTGAATTACCGACATGTTCTTTTATCCCTTTTGAAAGGCGTTTTACATTCGTAACAAACAGATCATCGCCAACAAGCTGAATTTTATTTCCAAGCTGTTGCGTCATCAATTTCCAGCCTTCCCAGTCATCTTCAGCGCAGCCATCTTCAATAGAAGTAATAGGATATTTCTTCGCCCATTCTGCCCAATAAGCTACCATTTCGGCAGGCGTCATTTGGCGACCGTCAGATTTTTTAAAGATGTAAAGTCCTTTCTCCGCATTATAAAATTCGCTGGTAGCAGCATCCATGGCAATGGTGATATCTTCACCGGGAACATATCCGGCACTTTCTATCGCCATTAATACTGTTTCAATGGCTTCTTCGTTTGTTTGAATATTCGGAGCGTATCCACCTTCATCGCCAACATTGGTAGAATAACCTTTGTTTTTAAGAATTTTTTTCAAGTGATGAAAAACCTCAACACCCATGCGTAATGCGTCAGAAAAATTATCACCACCAATAGGTGCGATCATAAATTCCTGGAAATCAATTTTATTATCGGCATGCGCACCACCATTGAGAATATTCATCAATGGAACAGGAAGTGTATTGGCATTCACACCGCCGACATATCGATATAAGGGTAAACTCAATTCAGAGGCCGCAGCTTTGGCACACGCCAATGATACTGCAAGCATGGCATTGGCACCAAGCTTTGATTTATTCGGTGTGCCATCTAATTCAATCATAATTTGATCGATCAGATTTTGATTGAAAATATCTACGCCTTCGAGTTCATGCACAATAGATTCATTGATATGTTCTACTGCCTTCAACACACCTTTCCCCAGATAAACATCAGGATCCTCATCGCGCAGCTCCACTGCCTCATGTATTCCGGTAGATGCTCCCGATGGAACGGCAGCGCGACCAATTGCACCAAATTCTGTTAATACTTCTGCTTCAACTGTAGGGTTTCCACGAGAGTCAAGAATCTGACGTGCGTGGATATGAATAATATTGCTCATGATAGATAAAGTTCTTTAATTGCTGATTTAAACATGCATGGATTTCACAAATTGATCGAACAGATAACGTGCATCATGCGGACCGGGTGTTGCCTCAGGATGGTATTGCACACTGAAGGCGGGTTTATTTTTTAAACGAAATCCCTCCACCGTTTGATCATTTAGATTCATATGTGTGATCTCCAGATTATTATTGGCACGCAACTCATCTTCACGCACACTGAATCCATGATTTTGAGTGGTGATTTCACATAATCCTGTTTCAAGATTTTTCACCGGATGATTGCATCCTCTATGTCCATGGTGCATTTTATATGTAGACACACCATTGGCAAGTGCCAATAATTGTTGTCCGAGACAAATACCGAATAAAGGTTTATCTGCTGCAAGAATTTTCTTCACCGTATCAACGGCATAACCCATACTTGCAGGATCTCCCGGACCATTAGAAATAAAATATCCGTTGGCATCAAAACTTGTAGTTTCTTCGAATGGTGTATTTGCAGGCACTATTTTGAGATAGCAACCGCGGTCGGCAATATTTTGAAGTATGCTTTTCTTCACACCGAAATCGTATACCAACACCTTTTTTTCTGCTGTGCTGTTGCCGATAAAATATGGTGTCTTTGTTGAAACGATGCTTGCCAGTTCCAGACCATTCATATCAGGCGTTTCTGCCAGCTTTGTCTTTAACACCTCAATATCAGTTGTTTCGCTGGAGATGATGCAGTTCATGGCGCCTTTACTGCGGATATGACGCACGATGGCTCTGGTATCTACATCGCTAATAGCCACAAGATGTTCATCGAGCAGGTAATCCTGTATCGTGGTGGTTGTCATCCGTCGGCTAAATTGGTTGGTAAAGTTTTTCACCGCCAAACCGGATATCTTAATGTTTTCGCTCTCAACATCCTCAGAATAGGTGCCGTAATTACCAATATGTGCATTGGTCATCACCAGGATCTGTCCAAAGTAACTCGGATCGGTAAAAATCTCCTGATAGCCCGTCATTCCTGTGTTAAAGCAGATTTCGCCGGTAGTGGTGCCGATTTTGCCGGCGCTGAACCCGTAAAAGGCAGTTCCGTCAGCTAAGAGCAGCACGGCCGGAACTTTCTCGAAGTTTTCCATTAAAGTGCAAAGATACTAGCCGCGACTGTGACTACCATATCAAGTTTCACATAAAGTGCCATAAAATCGGGGATTATTCACACTGTGTTGATAAACACCTTGCAACCGAGCTTGATTATACATCGTATTTCTGATGTCGAATCCTAACAATTGTATCATTTAATGAACAAACTTATGAAACACATGGTATTACGTGAATTCCCTCCATCGAAGGAGTGTGGTAATTTTAAGTCCGGTTCAAGTTATCTAAAGTTCAACGTATGAAGAAAAGCACTACACTCATCATGTCCATGGTGTGTACCGTCGTCACGGTTCGCGCCCAACTGACACCGGAAATCACCAGCTGGATCACCGACGCAGGATCCTCCAATTTTCATGACATCATTTATTCCAATGTGCAGCAAGTGCAATACACCGATGCTGATGTATTTATCAGTTGCGATGCCATTGCAGCCTATGATGTAGGACCTTGGGATGACCCCGCACTTGGTTCAAATCAAAATTTTGTTTTTCGTATTCCGCGCTTACCGCAAGCTGCAGACCCTACCCCACTACAACCGGGTCATATCGGTGTTTGGAGCAATGGTCTGAGCATTTTTGATATACGAAGCGGACAGAGTTATCACAACAACAATATTTGGCATGTAGACGCCGTAGCCGAGAATGCAGAGGTAGAACCATCATGCACAGGTCGCATTGCCGAAAATGGGGAATATTATAATTATACCGCTCCTGCCTGTCTTTTCGATCCAACACAAAATACAGAGCACGCAACAATACTAGGTTACGCCTTTGATGGTTATCCGATATATGGTGCCTATGCCTTCGAAAATACCGATGGCAGTGGCAATATTGTTCGCATGCGTTCGAGCTATCAATTGCGAAATATCACTTTGAGAAATTCGCTCCCTGATGGTACGATGCTTTCTGCCGAAGATCAGGGACCCGATGTCAGTAACAACTACCCATTAGGTCGTTACCTTGAAGATTATATTTACGTTGCAGGCTCCGGTGATCTGGATGAACACAATGGTCGATTCTGCATAACACCTGAATACCCTCAAGGCACTTATGCCTATTTTACAACGATAAATGAATCAGGTAAACCCGCTTTCCCTTATGTGATAGGCGGAAGTTATTATGGACGCGTTGCCGAAGGGAATACCGGTACATTTTCAGGCCATCAGGTTATTGATGAATCAGCAGCTACCTATACATCTGTTGGCGCTGATGCCGCTGTATTAGATATGCTTGTTTATCCAAATCCGACAACGGATTATATACATGTATATATTGTTCCGTCTTATGCCAACGATATTACGGCTACCGTTCGCGATATCAGTGGACGCATGGTGTATCAGCAAAATAATATGCAACCGGGAGTAAGTTATCCAATCGATGCACGCGGATTGAATAGTGGCTTATACTTCATTGAACTTAAGAGCAGCGATGCTTATGGCATGCAAAAATGCATGGTTAGACATTAAAGAGCGTCGCTAATTTCCTGACTAGAATTTCAACCGGGTAGTTAAGGCTATCCGGTTTTTTTTATTTCTTTTCTGCAATAGCCAATTGCTGCGCGAAGACGGCTCCGTGTTTTTTAACAATCTGTATGATTGCCAACATCAATTCGTTTCGCAATTCCACAAATGCCGACCAGTTTACATACTCAAAATGAATTTCAACAAGCATTTCAATTGCAGCGGTATTGTATTGTGTTACACCGATATTCACCTCGTCATTCCGCTTAGGATGCTGCATACCGAAAGCATAAATTTCTTTGCGAATAGCTTCCAACTGTTCTACAGAAGTATCATGCGATAAACCGATTGTAAAATACACGCGCCGTGAAGTACGACGAGTGAGGTTACTGAGTTTTGAATTGACTATGGTTTTATTCGGCACAGTCATATAGGCTGTATCGATAGTTCTCAATCGGGTAGAACGAAAGCCTACTTTCACCACTGTGCCTTGCGTGCCATCAAAATCAATCAGATCGCCAATTACAAATGGTTTCTCTGTGAATATGGCTATGCTGCCAAAAATATTTTGCAGGCTCTCTTGTGCTGCAAAAGCAATGGCAATTCCTGCAATTCCCGCTCCTGCAATGATGCTATAAATATTTACACCAAATACGGCGCCAAGAATACTAAGTATCGCAATGGTCCAAACTAATAATCGAATGATATCCTTCAAGAAAACAACAATCTGGTCATCCCATGGATCTTCAGTTTTTTCTGCGCGATGTTTCAACACCATCACAAAAAAATCGCCGATGCGTGAAACGATCCAGGCGATATTCAATATCATCAAAAAGCGATATGCACCAAACAGTATTGTCTGTACTAATGCCATACCCTCTTCATTTTCCTTATTGAATGGATAATTAAGGGTATGGAATCCGATATAAATAGTCTGCAATACAATAAAATATTGCAGCGGTTTGAGAATGCGTTTTAAAAATTCTTGCGACAACTCACCGGCTGCTGTACGTTGAACTATTTTAAACAACAACATACTGATGAGTTTCGAGATATAGCGTTTAAATATCACCACAAAGATGATCACGCCAATCAGCCAGCACCACTGTCGCCAGGTGTTGTGTAAAAATTCGTGATTGAGAAAGTCTTGCATGCGAGTTGCCTTTATCACTGCAAAAATATATACTAGATCGCATCTTGGAACATATTTTGAGTTTTGATTGGTTTACAGGATGACCGAATAATTAGACAAAATGCGCCTTTACTGTTGCCAACACGGTAATTAATTCAGCAAAAAGGAGGCAATTTTAACGCATGATCACGAAGCTGCTCACTCCTGTTCGTATTTCAGATTTTCTTCAAGACTGGACCATACAGCCCTACCATTGGGCACGGCATATCCGCATGTATACCAACGAATTTCCGGATACGAATAATTGCCTTATCGCATTGATTGGTGTAAATGAAAGTCGCGGTAGCATGCAAAACAGCGGATGCAATACAGGAGCAGATACCGTTCGTCGCCATCTATATCAACTCGCTATCAGCGAATATCCCCTGCAAATGATCGATGCAGGCGATGTAATTATCGGCGAAACGCCCGACGAAACCTACCAAAATGTGAAAATGGTGATGGAATGGTTTCTCGGACAACAAATATTACCGATTCTTATTGGTGGAAGTCAGGATATCACTATCGGCCAATATGCAGGATATGAGTTTCTGGGACAAGCAGTTAACCTCATGGTTATTGATGAACGGGTTGATCTGGATGATACTGAGTTGCTGCCTCCGGGAAGAACCTGGTTGCAACAAATATTTCGTTACGATCCCAAATTCCTGTTCAATTATTCTGCCATCGCATATCAGACACATTTTAACAGCCCGGAAATGCTAGGTGCAATCGACGATCTGCTTTTCGATACCATCAGGCTGGGGCGATTAAAAGAAAATATTCAATTTGCAGAACCCGAAGTGCGCGATGCCGATATTCTGAGTATTGATATCGGAGCCATACGAGGTGCCGATGCGCCGGGAATTGCTCATGCTACGCCAAATGGATTATCCGGATGGGAAATATGTCAGATCATGCGGTACGCCGGTATGAGCGATAAAATCACATCGCTGGGTATTTATGAATATAATCCCATGTTTGATAATCAGGAGTTGACTGCAAAACTGGTTGCGCAAATGATTTGGTATTTTGTTGATGGCTTTTATAATCGGAAAAGCGATTACCCTATTGTTTCGGAAAAAGACTTCACTAAATATATCGTCAATGTTGCTGAAAGCGATTACGATCTCACGTTTTGGAAAAGCATGAAAAGCGGAAGATGGTGGGTTGAAGTACCTTTTATTGTGCAACAAAGATTCGAGCGACATCAGCTTGTTCCTTGTTCATATGAAGATTACGAAAATTCGCTCAAGAACGAAGTGCCGGAGAAGTGGCTTCGCATATTTCATAAATTGTCTTAGGGGGTTGGGGGTGAGTGGGGCAGTGGGTGAGTGGGTGAGTATCGTGAAGCGTGAGTCGTGACTCGTGAATGAAAATAATAAGGAATATAGAATTAAGGTCACTTCCTTCGAATCTTCGACTCTTCAATCCTTCGAATCTTCATAACC
>JAIBBA010000113.1 GCA_019694895.1 Chitinophagales bacterium | reverse complement strand
GTCCGCGGACTGTTAACATCAAATGAGGTTTGTCCGCCGGTAACGTTGCTGTTGATATATTTCACGCCAAATTGCGCCTCGTGCATGCCGCCCGAAAAATAATTCCACTTATTCATGAAAGTGTAAGTACTGTTCATCGGTACATCTAAAAATCCATCATCATTATGATCTACTTTTTGTTGCATCTGCGAAACATTACCATATAATCCTGTACTCCATTTAAGATTAAAAGGATGCTTATAGACAGCGTTTGCTTCCCATCTGCCAAATTGATTGCCGTATACATCCAGACGTGCTGTTTCTTCATCGGCATCAAACGGCTTTTTGTATTCAGTGTTGATGGAGCCTGTGATGCCCTCGTAGCCATTTACTACAGAGCCCGGGCCTTTAGTGATTTGTATGCTTTCTATCCATGGACCGGGTATAAATGTCAGACCGTAAGCGGAAGACAATCCCCGCACATTATCCATGTTTTCTGTCATTATTTGTGCATACACGCCATCGAGCCCCAGCAATTTAATTGTTTTCGCTCCCGTAACGGCGTCGCTGAATTCGGCATCAACGGTATTATTGGTTTCGAAGCTTTCACTCAGATTACAACATGCTGCTTTTAGCAATTCTTTTTTATTGAGTTGTTCTGTGCCGATAGGATCGACCGTGTTAATTGTTTTTGACGATTGTGCGCCTTCAACAACAACAGTTTTTAATTCTGTATCAGGCGATAACATCACATGTATATGTTTAGTTGTTTGCACATCAAAGGTATCGGCTGAAAATCCAACATAACTCACAACCAGATAGCGTTGTGATGTTGTTTTTTGTTCAATTGAAAAATGGCCTTCATCATCGCTGATAACGCCGGAATATTCACCCTCCCAATACACATTTGCACCTGGAAGGGGAATCATTTTTCCTTTGTCGTCGTTCGTCATCACCTCGCCTTCAACCATTTGTTGGGCAAAAACCGGGGCAGCCATAAATGCTGAACAGATAAAAAGCAGTGATGAAAGAATGTAGGTCCTAAAATTTTTATTTATTGATATCATAAGTAATTGATTGAAATGAAAAATTTCCCGCCCCTTTGGCAGGTTCACCATTTTTCATTGCACATCAAATACGATAGATACACTGCATCACCCTGATATCGCCGGGAAACGGAGGTGGCAGGTTAAAGGAGTTGAGGTTGACTACATCAGCCTGAATTTCATCCTGTATTTGAATTACAGGATAGTCCAAATCTGCATAGTCGGTATAGCCAACCTGATTTTGAACTGAGCCCGAGTATTCAAACTTGATAAACTGCGTCTTTTCAATACAGCAGTTCATAGAAAGGGTCACCGGAGCATCCGGGAGCTGATTGCCACAGCAATCCATAGACATAGAAACAGGCGCAACACCCGACTCCCCGGTCATCAGACAGAGGTGGGTGAACAGGTTGAAACCACTTGTTATCCCAAAAAGGAGCACAAGCATCATCATCCCAAATATGGCGCGCAGACGCTTCATTGTTGCAAAATTACGTGTTTTGACAGCATTTTGACCATTTCCGACCAAACGAACTGACAAAAGTCAGCGTTTCATTAGTAATAACGGCTAACTTTGAACATTAGTTTACAAAAATTATACCCGAAACGTCAACTATGAAAAGAAATTTTGGATCTGCCCTCCTCGCGATCTGCACACTGTTAACAGTTTCCTCTTGCAGCAAAAAAGAAGGTTGTACTGACCCGACTGCTACCAACTACGATCCCGATGCCGAAAAGAATGTTGGCTGTCTGTATGAAGAAACCTATGCCGTAGAAATGCATGTGCACCAGTTTCTCAATGATATTGAACTGGAGGAAGAAATGCCTTATGTCATTAACGGCGTAAACACCAACCTCAACCTGGCGCAATTTTATGTAAGCGGAATTACCCTGGTGGATGCTAATGGCAATGAATTTAAACAAGACGGATTATACCTCCTTGTTCAACCGGAGACAGAAGAGTATGCCATTGGAGATTTTCCCGCAGGCGATTATACTTCTGTAAAATTTGATATTGGTATAGACTCTGCAACCAACCATGGCGACCCATCATTATATCCAATCGGCGACCCTCTGGGGGCACAAACACCAAGCATGCATTGGGGATGGAGCTTTGGATACATTTTTATGCGTATTGATGGTGAAGTGGATTCTGATGGCGATGGCACTCCCGATCCTGCAGGTGCTTTTGAGATGCATTTGGGAACAGATCACTACCTCGCGTCTATCGAAGTAGAAATGCCGATCAGTATTGGACAGGGACTCGAAAATATTGTTCACCTGCAAGCAGATTACACCAGCTTTTTCACCGGTGTTGATATGGTAAACGATAATACGACTCACACTACAGATAATGTAACATTGGCGAATTTGTTATTAGATAATATATATACCATGTTCTCGCCCGGAGAAGAATAATGGTATGTAATACCATGCGTAAATTAATTTCTATATTATTTCTCAGTGCAATATTGGTATCCTGTTCTGAAGTGATACCTGAAGAAAAGGCATATGAGTTGCAAATTCCTCCGGGATTTGATGTGCCGCAAATTCCTGAAGATAATATCCTGACAGATGCAAAAATTGCACTCGGAAAAAAATTATTTTACAGCACCGCATTAAGTGTCGATTCAACAATCTCATGTGCATCATGTCATCGTCCTGAAAATGCTTTTGCCGATCATCTTGCTATCAGTCACGGTGTAATGGGAAGAACAGGTTTCCGCAATGCACCTTCTTTACAAAATGTCGCATGGTATACGGTTATCACAATGGATGGCGGAAATCCTTCACTCGAAACACAACCTTATGTTCCCATTGAAACGCATGAAGAAATGGGATTTAATATGGTATTGCTTTGCGAGCGATTAAATACCGATGCGGAAATGGTGACGTCATTCAATGATGTGTTTGGTTCCAATCCCGATCCATATGGCGTAACACGCGCTTTGGCAGCTTTTGAGCGCACCATGATCAGCGGAAATTCGCGCTACGATCAATATGCCTATCAAGGAAACATTCATGCACTCACTGCAGAGGAACTTCAAGGAAAAGATTTGTTTTTTAGCGATGCATTAGGATGCGCAAATTGCCACAGCGGATTTTTATTTACGAATAATACTTTCGAAAATAATGGTTTCTTTTCCGACTATAGTGCAGATTCCGGTCGCGCACGTATTACATGGTTGCACGAAGATGTTGGTAAATTCAAAGTGCCATCGTTGCGCAATGTGGGTGTAACAGCGCCGTATATGCATAATGGTCAGGTAGAAACGTTAGATGAAATTATTGACATGTATGCGGCAGGTGGATCAGGACATGAAAATCAAAGTGGATTTATTACCGGGTTCAGCATCACACCTGCAGAAAAGGAAGCTTTAAAAGCATTTTTATTGTCGTTAACGGATATATCTTTCATGCAAAACCCGGATTTGCTGGAATAAAATTTAATTAACAATATTACCTTTACCATAATGTTTCGCAAGCATAGAATTTGGATATTGCCAATTGCATTTTTTGCAACTATCATGTTGTTCACTAAATGCGATCCGGATGATCCTATTACACCGGATGATGAATGGGTTTATGATGATACGCCTTACACTGCTGATCACGTAAACGGTATTCCACCCATGCCTGTGTTTACAACAAACCCGCTTACGGTGAAAGGTGTTGAACTGGGAAGAATGTTGTTTTATGATCCGATATTGTCGGCCGACAGCACGCTATCCTGCTCCGGATGTCATAGCGTGGCGCATGCATTTAGCGACACTACCTCTTTCAGCATCGGTATCGATGGACTTCCGGGAAAGCGCAATGCGATGCCCATTTTTAATTTGGGATATGCCGTTGCCATAAATGCAACATTTTTCTGGGACGGCAGAGCAGCAACAATTGAAGATCAAACCTTAATGCCTATTCAGGATCCGCTGGAGATGCATGAAATATTGCCAAACGTAATTACAAAAATTACCAGAAGTGAATTTTATCCAAAAGCATTTTATGAAGCATTTGGCGAAGAAGTAATCACTACCGAATTAGTTGCACGCGCACTAGGTCAATTCCTTAAATCTGTCACCAGCGGAAATTCACGGTACGATCAGGCAATGGCAGGAGAAATATTTCTTACTGATGAAGAAACACTCGGGTTTACATTATTTAATGCATTGGATGGTGCCGACTGTTTTCATTGTCATGGTGTAAATGGCGGATTGTTTACGGATTATGTGTATCGCAACAACGGGCTTGATGATGCAACACATTACACCGATTTTGTGGATGCGGGACTTGGTGCTATCAGTGGCGATACGGCTGACTATGGAAAATTCAAAACACCTTCACTGCGAAATATTGAACTCACCGCACCTTATATGCATGATGGAAGATTTGCCACCCTGGAAGAGGTGCTCGATTTTTATAGTGAAGGCGTGCATGATACACCTTTTACAGATAATCTCATTCAATTTGCATATCAAGGTGGTGTTCAATTGACGGCAGAAGAAAAAGCTGCTATCATCGCATTTTTGAAAACACTTACGGATACCAATTTCGAAACCAACGAAGCTTATCAGAATCCATTCTAGACTTTAATAGGTGGTCAGCTTTCAATTTTATCGGTTGACCGGGTTACTTCCGATAACCCCCAACATTTTGTCATCTCCTGAAATCCTTATATAACAAGGGTTTTGAAGTTCCCATATACTTAAATCAATCCATATAGCGTTTAATATCGTATACAAGTAACGATACGCCGTTGATTTTGTCTTTGGTATAGGATCTAGTGTATTGCATTTTTGTATAGCAAGTTAAACGTATGTTCACCGACAGAAATATAGATATCTTCCTCGCAGGCCTTGTTACCCGCGTGGCGTTGTCGTTTCCGATCGCGTATATACGTTCTATTGCACTTGTCAGCAATAACAAAAAGATTGCCGATTGCAACTGGGAGTCAGATCCTCGCGGAACCGTAACGCGCTACGATGATCTGCATGTACCGGTTGCTGCAGAACAGGTAGTGGTAGAAGGCCTCGACACCAATGGTCAGCCGCTCATGATTACCGCTGCAATAGCAAGCCTTCATTAATCATACTGTCCTTCACAGGAAATCAAAGAGCACGAGGAGTTGTGTGTTCATGTGTTCGTGTTCGGGTTGATTTGTGGAATGTGCTTAGCCGGCAATCCGTGCAATCCCTTAATCCCAATAATCCGTGATTCAGACAATGATTGTGTGCGGGCATACCAGACTTCGCGCCTTGGCCTCTTTGCTGTCTTTTCGCGAACCCGCCTCGCTACTGGCCTTTCCATTAAACATAGAAAGGGTGCAAATATCACTGCGGAATAAAATTTTTCAAAAGAATATAATTGCATTAACCATTAACGCGTCAGCGTTAAAAACTCCCGCACCTGCTAACTTGCTAACCTTCAAACTTGCAGATTGGGAGGCAGCTATCACCCCGATTTAGATTCTCACCTTTTTCACGCAGAGCCGCAGAGTCGCAGAGATAAACATGCAAGCATTCACCCCCATTTGCTAATTTGCTAACTCTCACACTTGCTAATTACCCTCACTTGCTCACTTGCTCACTCTCAAACTTGCTAACTAAGACGAGCGTCTTCATGCGAGCACACCCCCCATTAGCTAATTTGCTAATTCCACTCCCTCTTTCGTCGTAACTTTGCCCCATGGATTCCGCCCAGTCTAATTTCCAACGCGTTTTACAGTTTGATCGCCGCCATTACAGCAACGATCAGCTGATTCAGATATATAAGCGTTTGCTCAAACCCCGCATGATAGAGGAGAAAATGCTCAATCTCCTGCGTCAGGGACAAGTAAGTAAGTGGTTCAGCGGAATTGGCCAGGAGGCTGTTGCCGTTGCCGTGCCTTATGTGCTGGAATACGACGAATATATCCTCCCCATGCACAGAAATCTTGGGGTGTTTACCGGTCGCGACATCCCTTTTGCCAAATTATTCAGTCAATGGCAAGGAAAGAAAAACGGATTTTCTAAAGGTCGCGAACGAAGCTTTCACTTTGGCACAAATGAGTATCATATCGTTGGTATGATATCGCATCTGGGACCTCAGTTGGCAGTAGCCGATGGCATAGCACTTGCCGCAAAATTGAAAAACGAGAAAAAAGTAACAGCAGTATTCACCGGTGAAGGTGCTACTAGCGAAGGCGATTTTCATGAATCATTAAATGTTGCCGCCGTTTGGGATCTGCCTGTAATCTTTATTGTTGAAAATAATGGTTACGGATTGTCAACGCCTACCAACGAACAATTTCGCTGCGCACAAATAGCGGATAAGGCGATTGGTTATGGTATGCGCTCAATGATTGTTGATGGCAATAATATTTTGGATATGGTTGCCGCACTCGAAGAATGTCGCGCATATTGTATCAATGAACAAAAACCGGTGCTGTTAGAATGTATGACATTCCGTATGCGCGGACATGAAGAAGCAAGTGGTATAAAATATGTGCCGAAAGAATTAATAGAAATGTGGGGTAAAAAAGATCCCGTTCAGAATTACGAACAATATTTACTGGAGTCGGCCATTATTAATGAGGAGATGATTAAAACCTTCCGCGATGAAATTAAATCGGAAATAGAAGCGGGAGTGCAAACTGTATTTAATGAACCGGAAGTAATTCCCGATACCGCAGAAGAAGAACGTGATATTTATGCACAGTATGCGCAAGAAATTATTGCACCGAAATCAAATATTGCTTCACAAAAGAAATTTATCAATGCCATTTCCGATGCGTTAAAATTGGCAATGGATAAATATCCTGAACTCATTATTATGGGTCAGGATATTGCAGAATATGGCGGTGCATTTAAAGTAACCGAAGGCTTTGTTCAGCAGTATGGAAAATCACGCGTCCGCAATACACCAATTTGCGAAAGTGCAATTCTTGGCGCCGGTTGCGGACTGTCGGTGAAGAAAATGAAAAGTGTTATCGAAATGCAGTTCGCCGATTTTGTAACGAGTGGATTCAATCCCATTATCAATAACATGGCAAAGATGTACTACCGCTGGGGACAAAATGTCGATAGCGTAGTGCGTATGCCCACGGGTGCAGGTGTTGGCGCAGGACCTTTCCATAGTCAAAGCAATGAAGCCTGGTTTTTTCATACGCCCGGATTGAAAGTGGTATATCCTTCAAGCGTTTATGATGCGAAAGGATTGTTGCTCGCGGCTATTGAAGACCCGAATCCCGTAATGTTTTTCGAGCACAAAGCATTGTATCGCGCCATCAGCGATAATATTCCTGATGATTATTATACGGTTGAAATCGGTAAAGCAGCATTGGCACAAAGCGGAAATGAACTAAGTATCATTACTTACGGTATGGGTGTGCATTGGGCGAAAAAAGCTTGTGCTCAATTGCAAATTGATGCCGATATACTTGATTTGCGCACACTCTTGCCACTCGATTATGATGCCATTGCAACAACCGTAAGAAAAACCGGAAAAGTTTTAGTGTTGCATGAGGATACCTTGATTGGTGGTATAGGCGGAGAAATTGCAGCCTATATCAGCGAACAATTATTTAATGTACTGGATGCACCGGTAATGCGTTGCGCCAGCCTCGATACGCCGGTGCCATTTAGTCTCGAACTGGAAAAGAATTTCTTGCCAGAATCGCGTCTCATTGAAAAATTAAAAGCCTTGGCGTCTTATTAATTTGAAAGGATTCCATATCGACCTGAAATTAAAATAGTACATGTCCATTCACCTGCAACATCTCGAATCAGAACTGGAGGAAAACACCCGCCGGCGTGGATACGATTTTTATTGCGAAGGGAGAGTGCGTTCTGTATTTAATATCAATGGCATAGAGTGGATGGCAGTAGTGCAGGGGTACGACGATCATGTTGTGGAACTGCGCATCACCAATGATACGGTGATGCATTATGCCTGCAATTGTAATGATGAAGAGGATCCATGTAAACATGTTGCTGCGGTGTTATATTATATTCGAAAAGAATCGCACAAACAAAAACGCAACGATCCTTCGGGCTATGATGAAATGAAGGAGGAAATAAGTTATCTCCCTCCACATGTGTTGCGTTATCTCATTTTAAAATACGCAGCCCAAAGCAAAGATTTCAGGACCTTTTTGGGCGAATACTTTAACGGCGATACCAGAAAATAAGTCGCACCTGATCATTATTATTTGTTCATGCTTTTTGAATAAAGCTAGAGGTGATATAAGTCGCCATTCTTAGTGACAATATCCATACTCCGCACGATAATTTGCGTCGATATTTGACGTATAAAATCTAAAAGCCATGAACAATGAACAAGCAATCGGAGCATCACGCAAACATATTGCTGAGCTGCATCCGGAAGTAATAGATTGGATTAACTATTCCCTTTTTGTAAAAGACGAAGTAAAATCACTCAACCATCGATTGATGGAAATAGCGCATCGTTATACCGATCATGATGTGATGGCACAGGTAGAACACTTTCAAAACCAGTTTATACGTCAGGACGAGGCCAGCGATGAATTGTTGCACGACCTGAGGGCTGCAGAACACGTGTTCAGTGAAATTTCGAAAACAAATCCCGCCGCATCACATGTGCTGTTCGACGATCACGTGGAGCTGCGCGATAAGGCTACTACCCACAAAACCATTTTTGAAGACCTCCGCCACGAATTCCAACTGTTCCTGGCCAAATACATGTAAAGGTCCGATTATCCAACCTTAGGCCCGGAAGTCAGCAGCCGGGCTTTTCTATTTTAAAAAAAACTTTCACAAATGTTTGAAAGTTTGAAAAGTTGTTATACCTTTGGCTTATGCAACTCACCGAAGCCAAGGAAAAATTTGTTCAAAGCTGGGGAAGTCTGGGCAGCCAATGGGGTATAAACCGCACTATGGCTCAGATTCACGCCTTGCTGCTTGTGAGTCATGAAGCATTGTCCACCGAAGATATCATGGAAACCCTGCAAATCAGCAGGGGTAATGCCAACATGAATATCCGCGAGCTCATCAACTGGCAATTGGTGCAAAAGGAATTAAGAACAGGGGAGCGAAAAGAGTTTTTTGTGGCTGAAAAGGATATGTGGAAGGTATTCCGACTCATTCTCCGCGAACGCAAAAAACGCGAGATAGACCCCATGATTCAAGTGATCAAATCGCTCCAAGACATAGAAGGTTCTAATGACCGGCCTGATGTGCGTGAATTCAGGGAGGTGATGGAAGAATTGGAAACACTCACACACAAAGGCGAAAAGCTCATGGACCTGATGATCCGCAGCGACGAGCATTGGTTTATCAATACTTTCCTAAAACTGATACGCTGATTTTTTTTGACTATAAACTTTCAAATATTACTGAAAATATAAAAATAAATGTCATGCCAACCCCACTACTTACCGACCCCCGACTTAGAAAAGTTTATTGGAAAGACCTGATGTACCTCACACGCAGTGAAATAGCCTGGGAAGTGACACTATCGCTACCCTGGCTGATTGGCTCGTTGATATTAGCTGCTAGGGGATGGTACGCACCGGCTTTGGTTTGCTCGTTTTTCTTTTTCCTTACGGGATTGCGCCAGTCGCACAATGCCCAACATCGCTCCGTAGGCATTTCGGCCAGGGCTACCGAATGGATGTTATTTGCCCTGAGTGTAACCATGCTGGCGTCGATGCACGCGGTGAAATTCAATCACCTGAGACATCACAAAGATCCCCTCGGACCGAGCGATATCGAGGCGATGAGTGCCCGTATGCCCTGGTGGATGGCAATTCTTGTTGGTCCATTCAACATCCTCAAACAACATGGCAATGCCCTAAAACTGGCAAGACCACAATTGCGGAGATGGGTCATAATTGAAATCGTAGTGATCCTGACCGGTGCTGCAACTGCCTTGTGGCTGATCGATATTCCATGGCTGAGCTACCACGTGATTGTGATGCTGACGGGTGAATGTTTTACTGCGTTTTTTGCAGTGTGGACTGTGCATCATCACTGTGCCGATGACAAAGTTTTTAGTCGCACAGTGCGTGGTAAATGGCGCACCTACATTTTCTACAATATGTTCTATCACACAGAACATCATTTATTTCCACAAGTGCCTACATGTCATTTGCATGAATTAGCAAAACGTGTAGACGAACATATTCCTGAAATCAG
>JAIBBA010000112.1 GCA_019694895.1 Chitinophagales bacterium | reverse complement strand
GCCACATCATCTTTGGGGTCGTCGAAGTAGCCGAAAGAAGTATAGAAATTACATATCAGGTCGAAATATCCAATGCGAAAGATTTGCCGCATGTCATGTTTAAAAAAACTGAGATGCTCATTTTCAAAAGCCTGCGCTTCGCGAATATTTTTTGCTGAGAGATCAATACCTGTTACCGTAAATCCTTTGTCTGCCAATAGTATTGCATGCCGACCTTTACCACAGGCCGCATCTAAGATGGTTGCTGTCGTGTTTGGATGCAAGTAAGTAATGAGTGTTGCCACGAATGCTGATGCTTCTTGCTCGTCGCGATGTCCATATAACAGGTCGTAATACGGCGTGCCGAACCAGGAATTATACCATTTCTGTGTGTTGTTGCCTGTCATTGGTGTGGACAAAAATAGCCGAAATCCCGCTATCCGACGTATCGGTCGCCACTGATTTTGATTACCTTTGCAGGGTTACTTATGACGTTAATAAAATCCATCTCCGGTATAAGGGGAACCATCGGAGGTAAAGCAGGGCATAATCTCACCCCCGAAGACATTATCAGATTTACCGCCGCATTCGGCACCTGGATCAAACGCACTACCGGCAATCCGGTGATCGTGATCGGCAGAGATGCGCGCATCAGCGGTGATATGATCAATCATTTGGTGATAGGAACGCTCCAATCTATCGGTATCAAAGTAGTAGACCTCGGCTTGAGCACTACGCCAACAGTTGAAATTGCTGTCCCTCGCGAAAATGCAGGTGGTGGTATCATTATTACCGCTTCCCACAATCCTAAAAATTATAATGCACTCAAACTGGTGAATCATTTGGGTGAATTTATCTCCGGTACTGATGGGCAGGAAGTGCTTCGCATTGCGGAAGAAGAAGAGATAAGTTACTCTGATGTTGACAAGCTAGGTGAATACCAGCACAAATTTTATTACATCCAAAAACATATCGATAAGATTCTTGAACTCGATCTGGTAAATAGAAAAGCAATTAAAGAACGCAACTTCCGCGTGGTAATTGATTGTGTGAATTCTACCGGCGGTATTTCTGTTCCTGAATTATTGGTTGCTCTTGGTGTTACTGATGTGGTAGAACTGTTTACCAATCCAAACGGCCGCTTCCCGCATAATCCCGAACCACTGCCCGAACACCTGAGTACCATTGCGCACGAAGTGAAACACCAAAAAGCAGATGTGGGCCTTGTTGTAGATCCGGATGTTGACCGTCTTGCTATCATCTGCGAAAATGGTGACATGTTCGGTGAGGAATATTCACTGGTAGCCATTGCCGATTATGTATTACAAAAACGCAAAGGCGATGTAGTATCCAATTTATCCAGTACTCAGGCTTTGCGCGACGTTGCCAACAAATATAAAGTAGCACATCATCAAAGTGCTGTCGGGGAAGTACACGTAGTGCAAAAAATGAAAGAGGTAAATGCTGTTATCGGTGGTGAAGGCAATGGCGGTATCATATTACCTGAATTACACTATGGTCGGGATGCATTGGTAGGAATTGCACTTTTCTTGTCGCACCTGGCAACATCCGGTAAATCTTGCACCCGCTTGCGTGCCGAATACCCGAATTACTTCATGGCCAAAAATAAAATTGAGCTTCCCGAAGGCACCAACGTGCAGGATATTCTTGTGCAAATGGAAGAAAAGTATAAAAAAGAGCATTTGAATAAAACCGATGGCCTCAAAATAGAGATGGGTAGCGATTGGGTGCACCTTCGCGCCAGCAATACAGAGCCCATCATTAGGATTTATTCAGAGAGCACCACCAAGACCACAGCGGAGAATATCAACCGCAAGATCATGGATGATATCAAAATGTTAATGAAATAGGCGGGAACTGAAATTCTGCTAGTTTTGTAATTGACTACCTATGACCATGCGCGTTTACCTCGATAATGCAGCCACCACAGCCCTTGACCCTCAGGTGCTGGAGACCATGTTGCCATTCTTGCAGCAACATCATGGCAACCCCTCGTCTATCCATTCTTTCGGGCGTGAAACCCGCGCTGCCATTGAAAAGGCGAGAAAACAAATAGCCAAAATATTGAATGTGTCGCCAGGAGAGATTTTCTTTACCAGCGGCGGCACCGAAGCCAATAATATGGCGTTACAGTGTAGTGTGCGCGATCTGGATGTGAAACATATCATCACCTCGCCAATAGAACATCACGCCGTAACACATACCGTTGAAGCGCTGCAATCGGAAGGGAAAATCATTCTTAGTTATGTAAATATTCTTCCTGACGGTTCAATAGATTATGCGCATCTCGAACAATTATTGCAATTGCCGAATGGTAAAACTCTGGTAAGCCTGATGCATGCCAATAATGAAATAGGCGTGCTGCTCGATATGGAAAAGGTGAGTGCCATGTGCATACAATATCATGCATTATTTCACTGCGATACAGTGCAAACGCTTGCTCACTATCCACTCGATCTGCAGGCAACAAAGGTTACTTTCATTTCCTGCGCTGCGCATAAATTTCACGGCCCAAAAGGCGTAGGTTTTATTTATATCAATGGCGATGCAGCTATAAAACCATTAATTCACGGCGGTGCACAGGAACGCAATATGCGCGCCGGTACCGAAAATTTATACGGTATCATCGGATTGGCAAAAGCTTTGGAAATAGCGTATCAGGAGCTCGATACAACGCGTGCACATATCACAGCTCTGCGCACACATATGGCGAAGCGGCTGCGCGATGAAATTCCCGGTATCATTTTTAATTGTCCGGATGATGGTTTGTATACCGTTCTTAACGTGAATTTTCCTCCTTCAGAAAGCAACGAGCTTCTTTTATTTAATCTTGATATTGCCGGAATAGCAGTAAGTGGCGGAAGCGCATGCAGCAGCGGAAGTAATGTCGGCTCGCATGTGATTGCAAGACTTAATAGAGAGCAAAATAGTGCGGCAGTGCGCTTTTCTTTCAGCAAATTCAATACCATGGAAGAAATTGACTACACCGTTGAAAAAGTGAAAGCACTATTTCCTGCCCACGTAGCCTGATTCCCACAATTTGAAATGTGTTATCTTGCAGGAGAATACCCTCCTATGGATACCCGCAGATCATTTCTCCGTAAATCAGCAGCGCTCGCATCGCTGACAGCTTTTACCGACCTTGTTTTGGATGATACACTCAAAGCAGAAGTCGCACGCGTACAACACCTCGATCCGCTAACTGTTGCCAACGACGAGGAGTTCTGGATGAATATTCGTCAGGCATATACCGTTTCATCTACTATTATTAATCTGAATAACGGCGGAGTAAGTCCGGCACCAAAAGTTGTGCAAGATGCTGTTGATCGATATAATAAACTCACTGCCGAAGGTCCGAGTTATTATATGTGGCAAATACTGGATAAAGGACGTGAAAGCCTCCGTAGAAAAATTGCAGAATTATCCGGCGCCGACCCCGAAGAAATTGCCATCAACAGAAATACCACTGAAGCGCTTGATAACGTGATTTTCGGACTAGATTTTGAAAAGGGTGATGAGATTTTGCTTACTAAACAAGATTATCCGAATATGATCAATGCCTGGAAGCAGCGTGAGAAACGAGATGGCATTGTACTTAAATGGATAGAACTTGATTTGCCAACAGATGATGTGTTGTACCTCGTAAAAAAATACACGGAGCAAATTACTTCAAAAACAAAATTGGTTCAGGTAAATCATATCATCAATTGGACAGGCCATATCAACCCGGTTAAAGAAATTGCAGATGCCGTTCATGCGAAAGGACCTGAGGTAATGATTGATGGTGCACATACCATGGGACATTTTGTGTTTAATGTTCCGGAGCTCGGTGGTGATTATTATGGTTCAAGTTTACACAAATGGACCAGTGCTTCGGTAGGTAGTGGCATGTTATGGATTAAAAAAGAAAAGATTCACAAAGTATGGCCACTCATGGGTGCACCGGATACGCAAGATGTCAACAATATTCGCAAATTTGAAAATCTTGGTACACGTTCGTTTCCGATAGAATATGCCATTGCCAATGCCATTGATTTTCATAATATGATTGGCGCTGCGAGAAAGGAAGCAAGATTGCGTTACTTAAAAGAACATTGGGTGAATCAATGCCTCGACTTGCCTAAATTTCATCTCAATACAAGCATGGACCCAAGGTTTTCCTGTGCTATCGCAAATTTCAGAATTGATGGCATGGAACCCGGTGATATTGCCTCGAAATTAATTACCGATTACAATATACATTGCGTTGCCATTAACTGGGAAAATATTCACGGTGTGCGCATTGCACCTCATGTGTACACCATGCCTTCAGAACTAGATCTGTTAGCGAAAGCTATTAAAAAACTGGCGAGTTAGGCAATACAGTTTTTTCTTAGATAGCAATGTATCTATCAACTTCAAACCTGCATTAAAAATTGCATGGTATCCACATGATCGGCATAATCGGATAAACGCGGCTCTTGAGTTTTTCCGAAAGGGGTATTTCCCGGAGCAGAGGAAACAACACACTGAAGGTTTTCTCCAATGGATTCCAATTTTAGTTGTAGATCAGCATCATGTAAATATGTTTCTGCATACAACACCGATAATGGTGAATATAGTTGGTCACTGTCTACCAACATATAAAAATCGTTGGTGAGGTAATTGGTTTTATTCAATAAGAGCAATGCGCGATTATAATCGTAATTATGCTTGTATTTGGTATTGTCAACTACATATCGATAATCTTCCCATAACCTGAAGAAGTGTTGCTTATCATACCCTTCGGGAATAAAAACTTTTCCTACGTTTCTACATCCAAGTCCATAATACCAAAAAACATCTTTACCTAAATTATATAATGCATCATCAGACTCATTTCCGGTTAAAATTGCAATAGAAGTTCTGTTTTTGCGGATGATATGCGGATACTTGCCGAAATAATATTCAAAATAACGCGCCGAATTATTGCTGCCGGTTGCAATCACCGCATCAAAATTTTCGAGCTTTTCGGTAAAAGTGATCTGTTCGGAAACAGGAGGTGAAATCTTTGATAGTGCCTCCTTCATCCACGGAAAAAAAAGATTGTCTTTTGAGCTCATTTTCACTTGCGCCTTATGTCCACTCATAATAATGCACAACAAATCATGCATACCTACAAAAGGCACATTTCCGGCCATTACAATGCCTATTGTTTTTTGGGTTTCAGTAGCCTGATAATTCGACATCCAGGTGTGAAGTAAATCTCGCTGCAAAAATTCACCGCAAATGCTCGATAACATACGTTTGCATTCCGTTTCCGTGAACCATCCGTTGACGTGCCCCATGCGCGTAACTACCTCAGACAGATCGTCCGGATAGGTCTGTATACATTCACCAAGGCTCACCAGCGCAGCAATGCGATTTTCAGTATCCATAGTCATTTCAGTATTAAACACCCGTCACAACAACAACGTTATTTAGAATGAGTATAAATTCAGTCCTAAAAAGGCTGTTTTTTTGAGAATGTGACGAGCCTGCATTTATATTTGTTCGCTCAAAAATAGCGAAAGACTTATTATGGCAATTCATATAACATCAGACTGTATCAACTGCGGGGCTTGTGAACCCGAGTGTCCAAATAATGCGATCTATGAAGGTGGCGTGGAGTGGGCTTTTGCCGATGGCACCACCGTTAAAGGATCAGTAACCATGATGGATGGCTCTTCCATGGATGCCGACCAAAAGAACGCACCTATTGCAGATGATATTTATTACATCGTTCCCGACAAATGCACCGAATGTCAAGGGTTCCACGAAGAACCACAATGTGCAGCAGTTTGTCCGGTTGACTGTTGTCTTCCTGATCCTGATCATTCTGAAACACCTGATCAGCTTCTTGCGAAGAAAGCAAAAATGCACATTTGAAAAACCTCATATTAATGAAAGGCGCTTCCTCCGGGTGGCGCCTTTTTTTATTTTACCACTATCAATTGTTTACAAGTCAGATACAACAGGCATCACCTTTTGCGTTAATTTGCCACCATGAAAAAGAATGTTGCCGTGGTCTGCGGCGGATATACCGCTGAACGGGAAATTTCATTAGGGAGTGGCGATGTAGTGATACGTAACCTCGATGAATCGCCATTCAATGTATTTAAAGTTGTTATCGATCCGGATGGCTGGTTTGTAGAACCGGAGCATATACCGGTTGATATGGCGGATTTCAGCTTTTTGTGGACCGGTAATGTGGTGAAATTTGATCTGGTTTTTAATGCTATTCACGGCTCTCCCGGTGAGGACGGGAAATTGCAAGGATATCTGGATATGATGGGTGTGCCATATACCAATTGCGGTGTAGCTACATCAGCACTTACATTCAATAAATTCTGGACCAAACAAGTGCTCGATAATCACCAGATTCCCATGGCTAAAGGCAGGTTGGTAAACAAGCAAAATGCCGAGGCCATGGAGCAGGAAATCAGTAGTCAGTTTCAATTGCCGCTATTCGTAAAACCTAATAACAACGGCTCCAGCTTCGGCGTTTCGAAGGTGAAAGATATGCGCGAACTGTCGAAGGCAATCTCAGAAGCACTGAAATACGACCGCGAAGCCTTGGTTGAAGAGGGTATAAGCGGTAGAGAAGTGACCTGTGGGGTATATAGACATGAAGGAAATATTAAAGTGTTGCCTATTTGTGAGGTAGTAACCGGCAAGCATGATTTCTTTGACTACACGGCAAAATACACGGCAGGAGAGAGTGATGAGATCATTCCGGCCCCAATTCCTGAAACAGAGGCGATTAAGGTACGCAACTACTCAACCGCTATTTATGAGGCATTGAACTGCCGCGGGGTGGTGCGCATTGATTATATCATTGCAAACGGAGTGCCACATTTTCTGGAAGTGAACACTGTTCCGGGTCTCAGCGAGGCTAGTATAGTGCCGAAAATGGCGAAAACTGCCGGCATGACCTTAAACGAATTCTTTACCGGGCTGTTAGATGGTGCTTCCTGCGACCATTGAAGCCTCCATTTTACGTAACTTTGCGCGCTACGCATGAGTAAGAAAAAACAATCTTCCCCCGAAAGCCCGGGCTTCCTGCGCTTTTTAATGAGTAAAGTGTTCTGGCTCAATGTGTTCGGAGCACTCGTGGTGGCCATTTTGCTTATGTGGGGAACTCTGTTCTTTATTCAGCAATACTCACGCCACGGCGAAAGCCAGACAGTTCCGAACCTTATAGGAAAAACTACCTCAGAAGCATTGAATGAACTAGATAACCTCGACCTGGAGTATGCGGTGATGGATTCTACCTTCGATCCTGACGAACGCCCGCTTACCATCCTTAATCAGGACCCGCTTCCCGACTCAAAAGTGAAGAGTGGAAGAACAATTTATGTTACCGTTAACATGAAGCAGGCACCAAAAACGGAAATTCCTCGTTTTGAGGTGGGAACAAGCTTTATCAGCGTGCGCGAGATTTTAGAATCACATGGTTTGAAAGTTGGCGAGATCATATATAAACCCTTTGAATACCGCGATGTTTATCTCGATATGCGCGTACATGGCGAAAAACGCTCATTGAAGCCCGGTACTATGATTGCAAAAGGAACTAAAATTGATGTCGTGTTAGGAAATGGTCTTGGTGATACAAAAGTTATCATACCCGATCTTACAGGACTTACCTATATCGAAGCAGCTAATTTGATCCAGCTGAAAGAGCTTTCTCTGGGAACAGTTATTGCAGCAGGTGCCATTAGCGACTCTGCTGATGCCATGGTGTACAAACAATTTCCAACGCCGGGAATCGATAATGCCGTTAACCTCGGATCAATGATCGATATCTGGATAACCGATGATCCTGCATTACTCACGCCATCCTCAAACGAAGACCAATAATTCTATTATTAAATCATGCATTTGCTAAGAAAATATCATTTCCTCATCGCCGCACTCTCTTGCTATCTTCCGATACAATTGCAGGCACAGGAGATTCTCCTTCCCTTGAAAAATAATACCGCTTTGATGCAAAGGGAAGTTGTTGCAGGAAGTCGCAGTATCGTAGAAAACAGGGATACCCTCTGCATGCCATTTATGGATGATTTTAGCGCAGCTCAGATATTTGTTGATGGTGCCTTTACGGAGTGTGGAGATAGTATTATACAAACTTCATCGTCCATTTATCCTTCATCAATTTTTTGGGTGGATAGCAATGCATTCGTAAATAGAACATATCCATCCTTACCACCAACCTATGGTGTTGCCACACTCGATGGATTAAATAAATATGGTCAGCCGTATAACGAAACCTCAACGCTCGGACCGGCAGATATGCTCACATCAAAACCAATTTTTGTTGGTGGTGCGATTACGGATTCAGTTTATCTGAGTTTTTATTATCAACCCGGCGGATTTGGCGAATATCCAAATCTCAACGATTCTCTTTTACTCGATTTTAAAGCTGAAGACGGCACATGGTCGAATGTGTGGTTTACCGTAAATACTTTAGGCGATGATCCGCAATCATTTAAATTGGTGATGATTCCTGTTCCTGATGCGTATCACTATGATGGATTTCAATTCCGCTTCCGCAATTGGGCAGGTATAAATGGCAATAATGATCATTGGCATTTGGATTATGTATATCTCGATGATGATCGCACCTATAATGATACCTTGTTTCGCGATGTGGCTATCATATACCAACCGGAGCCTTATTTGCGCAGATACCGCCAGATGCCATGGAATCAATTTAAAGATCATCAGGCAGAAGAGATTTCTGCAACACATGGCGTGTTCATGTATAATAATTTCAACACGATTGTAAATACTTCTCATGCATATAGTGTTGTAGAAAAATATTCAGGCACAGAGGTAATGCCGCTTTCAGCTCCTGTATCGGTAAACCTGGATCCCTTTACCATAGCTTTTGATAGCTATCCGAATTTTGAAATTCCTGAGGCTACGCCTGGTTATAATGATGATAGTTTGTCAATCACATTCAAATATCAGCTGGAACCTTCAGGCGATATCAATCACCGCAATGATACCTTGTTGCATGATCAGTCGTTTTACAATTACTTCGCCTACGATGACGGTTCTGCTGAGCTCGCATACCAATTAATTGGATTAGGCTCAAAACTTGCCATGCGATTCTATGCAAACGAGCCGGATACGATCAAGGAAATTTATATTCACTGGGCATATCTTGATGGCAGCAATAGCAATAAATTTTTTAGCCTCCTATTGTGGGATAATATTGATACTACAGGAGCAACTGCCGACGAAAATATTATTTACCAAAACGATTTCCTTACACCAAAATACATCGATAGCATCAACGGATTTTACGTGTATAAGCTCGTAGATTTTCTTGGTAATCCGGCCCCGGTTGTTGTAGATGGATATTTTTATGTAGGATGGTTGCAATCGCAGGAAGCATCATTGGATATTGGATTTGATGTAAACAGCGATGCTAAAGAAAACGTATTCTACAATGTTGGCGGCACCTGGCAGCAATCGGCACTTAGCGGTGCTATTATGTTGCGACCACAATTAGGTGGCAATTATTCGATGTATGCGCCGGTAGAAAATGAATCGCCCGGTACATCATCATTAATGGTATATCCGAATCCGGCAACTGATATATTGAATATCAACACTGCCACTGAAGAAATGCAATCAATAGAAATTTTCGATGTAGATGGACGCAGAGTTTTGGTGAGCGACATCACTTCCGGAACAATAAATATTGCTGATTTATCGGCAGGAATATATATACTCAAAATTTTAGATGCGCAAAAGGCAATGCTTGCATCAACCACATTTGTTAAACAATAATTTCAGGCAATTTTCAGGACATGGATATTTCTGTAGAAGAACTCAAAAAAAGAATGGATGCCGGTGAAGACCTGCTGATCATTGATGTGCGCGAGCCGCATGAATATGCAGAGTTTAATATTGGGGCGATAAACATTCCGCTCACATCGCTTCCTATGAAGATGTATGATTTCGATGATGATAAAGATCGCGAGATCATTGTTCATTGCCGCTCCGGTATGCGCTCTGCATCTGCAAAAGCACTCATGGTGCAATCGGGTTTTACTAATGTTCGCAACCTGCTTGGTGGCATGCTCGAATGGCAGGCTACTGTTGGTAAATGACAAATCAACCCATCATTTTTTTTGACGGTGTATGTAATTTCTGCAACGCCTCGGTGAATGTTATTCTCCGAAG
>JAIBBA010000111.1 GCA_019694895.1 Chitinophagales bacterium | reverse complement strand
CTCTGAAAAATGCCGACCTGTTTGTTCCTTTTTCCCAAATCACCTCCGCCCTATCTGCATAACGCTCGTCGTTCACTGCTAATAGTCCTCCTTCTCCGCAATGCACATTTTTTGTTTCATGAAAACTAAAAGCACCAAAATGCCCTATCGTTCCACATAACACACCATGATACCTGCTGCCAATAGCCTGCGCGGCATCCTCAATTACAAACAAACCTTTTCTGATTGCCAAATCAAGAACCGGCTGCATATCAACCGAATAACCACCATAATGCACAACTACTATTGCTTTTGTTTTTGCATTCACCAAGGGCTCTATATCCTCAACCTGCATTACCGGATGATCAGGCTTACTATCTACAAATTTTATAACCGCACCGCGAAGCGCAAATGCGTTTGCTGTGGAAACGAATGTATACGTTGGCATTATTATTTCATCACCGGGCTTGATATTACAAAGCAAGGCCGACATTTCTAATGCTCCCGTGCAGGAATGCGTCAACAAAGCACGATGCACACCGAAATGCTGCTCGAAATAATGATGGCATTGATGTGTATATAAACCATTGCCCGACAACTTGCCGGTTTCAACAGCCGCCAACATATGCGTATGTTCACTGCCGAGTGTAGATGGTTTGTTAAATGGAATCATGCCTATAAATTATCGCCCACAATTTCCTGTGCCGTGCGCTTCCTAAAAGTAAAACCAAAAATAGAATTTGCCAATATCGCCGTAATGGCCAATTTGCCTGCCTTACCAATGGTGTATGTCGATTTACCACTAAATCGCCGTGCATGCTCTACTTCAAATGTTTTTGATTGCCGTGCATATTTGCGTACCGCCAGCGGGAATAAAAAATAGCGATAACGAGCATCAAACAATTTACTTATAACCGCCCGACGGTAAATTCCATAATTTGCTATTTCACCCGGAAGCCGATTACCTGACATCAGCGACAAACTGATATAAAATAATTTAGATAAATATCGCTGGTAGGCAGAATTATATGTTTTCTTCCTCAAGGCAAACACGGCGTCATCAGTGGGACCCAATGCCATAAACATTTGTGTTATTGCTTCCGGAGGATCCTGCAGATCGCAATCCATAACAATACAAACGTTCCCGCTTGAGTTCATCAATCCATGCAAAATAGAAGGGTGCTGTCCGATATTTTGATGGTGAAAAATACCTTTTACTCTATCGTCCTCATCACGCATTTTTGCAATAACATCAGCACTCAAGTCATTGCTGAAATCATCTACTAAAATGATTTCATACAGCGGTGTTATTGCACCTAGTACCTCGTGTAATCGCTGCACTAATTCCGGAACATTGCCTTCACTGTTATATACAGGACTGATAACAGAAATCTCCGGCGTCTGCTCCATAAGAATCAATTCACGATCAAGCCTTTGCAGTTGGCCCGAAGTTCATCGGTATACCACCAAAACCTTCATTGTCGGAAATATCGCCGTATTGGCTTTCATACTTATTGATATTATCTGACAAGGCACGCAATAAACGCTTTGCATGCTGAGGTGTCATCAAAATGCGGCTTTTCACTTTAGCCTTTGGCACACCGGGCATTACTCTGATGAAATCTATAACTATCTCAGCGCTGGAATGCGTAATGATGGCAAGGTTTGAATAGGTGCCTTCAGCAATTTCCTCACTCAATTCGATGTTGAGTTGGTTTTTTTCTTTTGCGTCGCTCATAATTTCCTTTTGATGTAAAAGTACCCGAAAATGAGGGCAATCAGAAATATTTAAGAACTTCGTAAAAAAATTACCGCTATGAAGATCTTCCCCAAACTTCTGGTTTTGACTGCCATGCTGGCTACCATAGGATGGCTTAGCTCTTGCCGACATGAGGCCGGGGCTGAAGAAGAAGGCACAGACTTAGAGGACCTTTCGCAGCTCAAACCGGTATTTTACCCCCTGCATATCGACTCTCAATCCATAGCGGTTTTTTTACAACAATACCCTCTTTTTGATTTTCATCGGGAGGAAGTATTTGCCTTTTATAAACAAAGAAATGACCAATCGGCATGGTTTAATGAGTATGGCATTGTTGATCAGGGCGGTTATTTCATGAACCTGCTCGATCATTTCAGCGAGGAAGGATTGCGCGATTCCGTGATATATTACAGCACCCTCAATCGCATGTATCACACCATCAGTGATCCGGCTTATTCATACAATGGTGCCGATAGTCTTACCACACAGTTTGAATTGATGCTTACATCAACATTTTTTGTCTATGCGCAGAAAGTATGGTACGGACTCAGTGAAAAAACAACGCGCTCATTAGATTGGTATGTTACCAGAAAAACTGTTCCATCAGTTTCTATTTTAGATTCCATACTCAGTGGTAATGCCAGTGCATTCACTGCATATGAACCACTGTTCCCACAATATTCTTTATTGAAAAACGCACTTAAAAAATATCACGCAATCGAAAATGAACCATGGGATTCCATTGCTATTCCTGCAGATAGAAAAACAATTTTGCTCGGCGATGATTTACCTGTGCTGTCGGAAATAAAACGCAGATTGTTTTTGCTTGGCGATTTAAATACATCTGATTCAACAACACTTTACGACAGCACTACACTAGCTGCAGTAATGATGTTTCAGGAAAGACACGGCCTGTTTGCCGACGGTTCTATGGGACCTAAATTTTTTACTGCAATTAATAGAACACCGGCTGAATTAATCAGACGCATTGAAATAAATATGGAAAGATGCAGATGGATCCCCGACCAGCCGGGTGGCGATTATATTCTTGTTAATATACCGGAATATACCATGCACATTTATGAAGCAGATACGCAAGCATGGGAAATGAATGTGGTTGTAGGGAAATCAAGCACGAGCACCACCATTTTTAACGACGAATTGGAATACATAGTGTTCTCACCATACTGGGTCCCTCCACCGAGCATATTAAACAACGAGATACTTCCATCACTTAAAAAAGACCCGAACTATTTGCAAAAGCAAAATATGGAAGCTTTTAATCCCTCTACCCGGGAAGTAATAAATGTAAGCAAGGTAGACTGGAGCAAATACACCTCTATGCCATATAGTATTCGTCAAAAACCAGGTAATAGCAATGCTTTAGGATGGGTGAAATTTTTATTCCCCAACGAACATAATATTTATTTCCACGACACACCTTCACGTGATTTGTTTGTCAGAGAATCGCGCGGATTTAGTCATGGATGTATTCGTTTACAGGAACCTAAAAAACTGGCTCAATATTTATTGCGGAATGATAGCACCTACACCGAGCAAGTGATCGACTCACTATATTATTTAGGCAGAGAGAATTATGTGAAACTGGAAAATAAAATTCCGGTATATATTATTTACCTGACTGCCTGGGTTGATGACAATGGTCTGGTACAATTCAGAAAAGATATTTATGGTCACGATGCCAAACTGGAGCAAACGATGTATGGAGCACCCGAAGTAGATTTAGCAAATTAAATTACTTGCCTCGCCCTCAAATTCAATTTGGTTATTGGGGTATTGAACAATACAAAACGAGGCGCCAGAAATAAAAAAAGCCCTCCGTAAACGGAAGGCTTTTTATTATTTGATGAGGTGCTTATTCACCATCATTATTTTTGCGTTTTTTAGCCGCATTCAACTCATCCAGCTCCTCTTTGCTACCGATCACAAGATCAAGCAATTCGCGCTGACCTGTTCCGGCAGGGATCTGATGTCCAACGATAACGTTTTCTTTCAAGCCCATGAGATAATCTGTTTTTGCTGAAATTGACGCTGTGCTCAACACCTTGGTAGTTTCCTGGAACGACGCTGCAGATATCCAGCTCTGAGTTCCCAAAGATGCTCTGGTAATACCGAGCAACAATGGTGTTGCAGTTGCTGCAATAGCATCGCGATATTCAACAGGTTTTTTATCGGCACGCTTCAATTGTGAATTTTCTTCACGCAATTGACGCAATGTTACGATCTGACCGGCTTTCAATTTTGTTGAATCACCTGCATCAGTAACTACCTTCTTGTCGAAGATACGATCGTTCTCTTCAAGGAAGTCGAGTTTATCAACTGATGAATCCTCAAGGAATCTAGTATCACCTGCATCTGTGATGGTCATCTTACGCATCATCTGACGAACAATCGTTTCGATATGCTTGTCGTTGATCTTCACCCCCTGTAAGCGATATACTTCCTGAATTTCGTTTACGATATACTCCTGAACTGCGTATGGACCTTTGATGGCAAGAATGTCTGAAGGTGTAATTGCACCATCCGACAATGGCATACCGGCATATACGTAGTCATTTTCCTGAACAAGAATCTGCTTAGAAAGTGGCACCAGGTATTTGCGTTTTTCGCCATCGCGACTTTCGATTTCGATTTCGCGGTTACCACGTTTGATTTTTCCGAAGGCAACAACTCCATCGATCTCTGCAACAACTGCAGGGTTTGATGGGTTACGTGCTTCAAACAATTCAGTTACACGTGGAAGACCACCCGTGATATCTCGTACTTTTCCGAGTGCACGTGGGATCTTGGCAATTGTTTGACCTGATTTCACTTCTTCACCTTCTTCAACGGCGATGTGCGCACCTACAGGAAGGTTATATCCTTTAACCTCATTTCCTTTTTTATCCTTAATGATAAGTGTAGGAATTTTGGTTTTATCGCGAGACTCAGAAATCACTTTTTCGCGGTGACCTGTTTGCTCATCACTTTCTTCGCGGTAGGTGATACCTTCAATGATATGCTCGTAAGAAACAAATCCGGCGAATTCAGAAATGATAACAGCGTTGAATGGATCCCAAGAACACATTACATCACCTTTCTTCATTTCATCACCATCTGAAACTGAAAGTATTGAACCGTAAGGAATATTGTTAGAGATCAACATCTTACCTGTTTTAGGTTCAATGATTTTAATCTCACCAGTACGACCAATTACAACGCGGATTTTCTTGCCTTCTTCATTTTTAGTTTCAACAAAACGCAAACCGTCGAATTCAGCTTTACCGTCGAATTTCGCAACGAGTTTAGATTCTGTATCAATGCTTCCGGCAACACCACCCACGTGGAATGTACGAAGTGTCAACTGAGTACCCGGCTCACCAATTGATTGCGCAGCGATGATACCAACGGCATCACCTTTTTGTGCAACACGATTATTGGCGAGGTTAGTACCGTAACATTTTACGCACACACCTTTTTTCGATTCACAGGTCAACACCGAACGAATTTCTACAAACTCAATTGCAGTCTCATCGATACGCGCTGCTATGCGATCAGTAATTAATTCACCGGCAGCAACAATCAACTCGTCGGTCAGCGGATCAAATACATTATGCAAGCTGGTACGACCAATGATACGTTCGCTCAATGGTTCAACGATATCTTCATTGTCTTTCAATGCCGCAATAGAAATACCACGCAATGTTCCGCAGTCTTCTTCAGTAATTACCACATCTTGAGCAACGTCAACAAGACGACGAGTAAGGTAACCGGCATCGGCAGTTTTAAGGGCCGTATCGGCAAGACCTTTACGCGCACCGTGAGTAGAGATGAAGTATTCCAATACGCTCAATCCTGATTTCAGGTTTGAAAGGATTGGGTTTTCGATGATACCACCTTCTCCTGATGCACCTGATTTACGAGGCTTGGCCATCAGACCACGCATCGCTCCAAGCTGACGAATCTGTTCTTTCGAACCCCTCGCGCCTGAGTCAAGCATCATGAACACGGAATTGAATCCTTTTTTATCTGATGTCAAACGGTTGATCAAATCACCGGTAAGACGTGTATTCAAACGCGACCAGATATCGATGATCTGGTTGTAACGTTCGTTTTGTGTGATCACACCATACATGTGGTTTGAGATCACTTCGTCTACCTCTGATTGCGCCGCAGCAACAAGGTCAGATTTATTTTCAACCTCTACAAGGTCAGAAATATTAAATGATAATCCACCGCGGAATGCAGAACGGAAACCGAGATCTTTAATATCGTCAAGGAATTTCGCTGTACGTGGTACATCTGTTTTGCGAATTACTTCACCGATAACTTTCGCGATCGCTTTTTTCGACAACAACGCATTGATAAATCCTACTTCAGCAGGAACAACTTCGTTGAACATCACGCGACCAACTGTAGTCTCAATCACCTTAGAAACGATCACATCATTTTCCAGAACGTTCACCTTACATTTAATATATGCATGCAGGTCAACTTTTCCTTCGTTGTATGCAATAATCACCTCTTCGGCAGAGTAGAAAGCTTTTCCTTCGCCTTTTACAACATCATCCGCTGTGCTCTTTTTACCTTTTGTGGTATAATACAATCCAAGCACCATGTCCTGTGAAGGAACTGTGATTGGATTTCCGTTTTGCGGATTGAGGATATTGTGCGCAGATAACATCAACAATTGCGCTTCCAGAATTGCAGCATTGCTCAAAGGCACGTGCACCGCCATCTGGTCACCGTCAAAGTCGGCGTTGAACGCAGAACATACTAAGGGGTGCAATTGGATTGCTTTACCCTCGATCAATTTTGGCTGGAATGCCTGGATAGAAAGACGGTGCAGTGTTGGTGCACGGTTTAACATCACAGGATGTCCTTTCAAAATATTTTCGAGAATATCCCAAATAACAGGCTCTTTGCGATCAACGAGTTTCTTCGCTGATTTAACTGTTTTTACAATTCCTCTTTCAATGAGTTTGCGAATAATAAATGGCTTGAATAATTCAGCAGCCATATCTTTCGGCAAACCACATTCATGTAATTTCAACTCAGGACCAACAACGATAACTGAACGACCGGAATAGTCGACACGTTTACCGAGGAGGTTCTGACGGAAACGACCTTGTTTTCCTTTCAGCACATCGCTCAATGATTTCAATGCACGACCACCTTCTGCTTTAACGGCATTTGATTTACGTGAGTTGTCGAACAATGAGTCAACAGCTTCCTGCAACATGCGTTTCTCGTTACGCAAGATTACCTCAGGTGCTTTGATCTCGATCAATCGCTTCAAACGATTGTTACGGATAATCACACGACGATAAAGATCGTTGAGGTCGGAACTTGCAAAACGTCCGCCATCCAATGGCACCAGTGGACGCAGTTCAGGTGGTATAACAGGTAAATATTGAACTATCATCCATTCCGGACGATTTTCATAACGGCCAGATGCTTCGCGGAACATTTCAACCACACTCAAACGTTTCAAAGCTTCTGCTTTACGTTGTTGTGAAGTTTCTGTTCCCGCTTGATGACGCAATGCCGCTGAAAGATCATCGAGTTGGATGCGCGACAACATGGTGAACACGGCAGGTGCTCCCATGTCGGCAATAAATTTATTCGGATCATTGTCGTCGAGCATTTGATTCTCGCGAGGCAATGCTTCCAAAATATCGAGGTATTCCTCTTCAGTAATCAGATCGTGAGTATTGTAGCTCTTTAATTCGCCATTGATCATCACGCCTTCTGTCAGCGGTCCGGGTTGGATCACGCAGTAACGTTCGTAATAAACAATTGACTCAAGTTTTTTAGAGCTCAATCCTAACAAATATCCGATTTTGTTTGGAAGAGATTTGAAATACCAAATATGAACTACAGGAACCACAAGTTTGATGTGACCCATGCGTTCGCGACGTACTTTTTTCTCCGTTACTTCCACACCGCAGCGATCGCAAACGATGCCTTTGTAACGAATACGTTTGTATTTACCGCAATAGCATTCATAATCCTTGATAGGACCAAAAATGCGTTCGCAGAATAAACCGTCGCGCTCAGGTTTGTATGTCCTGTAGTTGATGGTTTCAGGTTTCAATACTTCACCATAAGAACGCTCCAGGATAGAGTCAGGTGACGCCAATCCAATGGTGATCTTTGTGAAGTCTGATTTGATCTTGATATCCTTTTTAAAAGGCATATGCTGATTCTGTTTTTTCGATGAAGTAAAACTTATTCGAATTTAAGGTCGAGTGCGAGACCACGTAATTCATGCACCAATACGTTGAACGATTCAGGTATTTGCGGTGTTGGCAGATTCTCACCTTTTACGATGGCTTCATAAGTCTTCGCACGACCTATAATATCATCTGATTTCACCGTTAATAATTCCTGCAGAATGTTTGATGCACCGTATGCTTCGAGTGCCCAAACCTCCATCTCACCAAATCGCTGACCACCAAACTGTGCTTTACCGCCCAGAGGTTGTTGCGTGATGAGCGAGTAAGGTCCGATAGAACGTGCGTGCATCTTATCATCAACCATGTGGTTCAATTTGATCATATAGATCACACCAACAGTTGCTTTCTGATGGAAACGTTCACCGGTTTCGCCATCGAACAAATAGGTACTTCCCAATTTTGGTAATTCTGCTTTCAGAATCTGCTCGTCGATTTCAGCAAGTGTTGCCCCGTCGAAAATTGGTGTAGCGAATTTCACTCCCAATTTCAAACCTGCCCAACCCAATACTGTTTCATAAATCTGTCCGAGGTTCATACGTGACGGCACACCAAGTGGGTTCAATACGATGTCTACAGGAGTTCCATCCTCAAGGAATGGCATGTCTTCCTGACGAACAATTCGTGCAACGATACCCTTGTTACCGTGACGACCTGCTAATTTATCTCCCACACGTAATTTACGTTTGTTGGCGATAAATACTTTAGCAAGTTTCAACACACCGGTTGGCAATTCATCACCAACGCTGATATTGAATTTCTCACGCTTATAGCGACCAAGTTCTTCGTTTACTTTGATACCATAATTATGCAGAATCATGCGCACTTTATCATCAGTATCTGCTTCACCGGTCCAATTGTAAGGATCTACGTTGGCATAGTTAATACCTTCGAGAACTTTGTTGTTGAATTTGGTTTTTGCAGGTACCATTTCTTCCTTATAAAGCGACTTCAGACCCGGAGTCTTTTTGTCTTTCAAAATGATAGACAATTTGTCGATAAGGATAGTACGCAATTCATCTAAAGCACGTGCATGTTCTTTCTCAAGTTTCTCGAGAGCGATTTTTTCGCGCGCTTTTGCATTTTTATCTTTCTTGGCACGTGCAAACAATTTCTTGTCGATCACGGTACCCTCGATTGATGGTGGTACTTTCAATGAAGCATCTTTCACATCACCGGCTTTATCGCCGAAGATGGCACGAAGAAGTTTTTCTTCAGGAGTAGGATCTGTTTCACCCTTAGGTGTAATCTTACCGATGAGAATATCTCCTTCTTTTACATGTGCTCCGAGGCGAATGATACCGTTTGCATCGAGGTCTTTTGTAGCCTCTTCAGAAACGTTTGGAATATCAGAGGTCAATTCCTCTTCACCCAATTTCGTATCACGCACTTCAAGTTCGAATTCTTCTATTTGGATGGAAGTGAAGATATCTTCCTGCACAACGCGCTCGCTGATCACGATCGCATCTTCAAAGTTGTAACCTTTCCAAGGCATGAATGCCACTTTCAAGTTAGTTCCGAGTGCAAGCTCACCGCCTTGTGTACCATAACCTTCGCATAATACCTGACCAACTGCTACGCGCTGACCTTTCACCACGATTGGTTTAAGGTTAATACATGTGCTTTGGTTGGTCTTTTTGAATTTGCGGAGTTTATATACTTTGCGGCTGTCTTCAAAGCTCACCATCTGATCATCTTCATTGCGATCGTATCGGATCACAACTTCATTTGCATCAACATATTCAACAACACCATTACCTTCTGCGTTGATGAGCATTTTTGAGTCAGATGCTACTTTTTCTTCCAAACCGGTTCCAACTACAGGCGACTGCGGACGAAGCAGCGGAACTGCCTGACGTTGCATGTTTGAACCCATGAGCGCGCGGTTCGCATCGTCGTGCTCGAGGAAAGGAATCAATGATGCAGATACACCAACAATTTGGTTTGGTGCCACATCCATATATTCTACCTGTTCAGGTTCAAATTCCATGAATTCACCCTGCTGACGACCTTTGATTTTGCTGATGGCAAATTTTCCTTTATCATCAACAGGCACGTTAGACTGAGCGATCACAAAACGGTCTTCTTCGTCGGCATTCAAATACAGAATATCGCCTTTCATATCTACTTTACCATTATCTACTTTGCGATAAGGTGTTTCGATAAAGCCCATTCTGTTAATCTTGGCATGCACACAAAGTGTAGAGATAAGACCGATGTTTGGTCCTTCCGGTGTTTCGATAGTACACAAACGGCCATAGTG
>JAIBBA010000023.1 GCA_019694895.1 Chitinophagales bacterium | reverse complement strand
GCTTGGCGTCAAGTATATTTGAGTACAAAGATGGGCGCTGGTATCACGTCTAATTGCCACTAACTATTATATATAAATAATTAATTATAACATCAATAATATCAATATGTTAAAAGAAAAAAAAAACTGTGCGTTTCAGTACGCTAAAATGAAAGATGGTATTTTTAGAGATACCAAAATTGTTTGCGACAAGTCGGAATTGACACTTGACGAGGCAAAAAAACTTTGGAACGAGTATTTTGCTGATGCTGCAAAATGGATTAAAGACGGGAATACCGTTGAGATGGTTATTTGGATAAATATGGCAACTCCACAATCTTACGGTGATACATTGCAGTATATTTCAACTGATGCCGAAAGTGATGGTGTGTCAATTTGGGAGACTAAAAGGTCATATTTTAAGCAATACGCTGATGCTATGGTGTCGGCTTAGGCTTGCGGCTAACGGTAGGTATTGCTGCTGTGCAGCGATGCAGCCGAATAGAATTAATACAAAAAAACAAACGATATGAAGTCAAATAGAATTACGTCAGCCCGGCATAGCAGCAATACCAATGTTGTACGCCGTTTTTTGATGTTTTTGCACTTAAAAAGATACCCTCACAAGTTGTCTAAAAAGAATAAATTAATTAACCGAAAAATTGATTACCAAAAATATGCGTGGGGTGATTATCATAGATATATATTTTCAGAAAGGTTGCAAATTTTGATAGACAATTGTCAAACATACAATCAATATTATAGATGTCAATGTATGCTTAATGGCTACATTAAAAAATATGGTAAGTATGAGAATGATGGATGGATATTTTTTGGTAATAGAATTTCAATAACTGTTAGTGCCTTAGATATACGAGTAAAAGCAATTGAAAAAGCAATTGGTGTGATTAAGGAAACTGTCGGATAAATGGCACATAACGTTTTGCGGCTTTGTGTCAGGCTGCGAAGCGTGGGCTTGTGTGTCGGGCAGCTTGCACAAAACCGCTGTTATAAGCTGGCTGCGGTTTATTACACGGAAACTTTAATCGAAGCAGTAATAAAAGAATTAAAAAAAAGAGCGATGGAAATAAATAAAATATACAACGAAGATTGCCTAAATGCTTTGTCGAAAATACCTGATAATAGTATTGATTGTGTAATTACAGACCCACCATACGGAACGAAAACAACTTTTAGAGATGGTTGGATGGTTGGAGAAAGAAGTAATGTAATGCCTTTGGTATTACCTGAATTATTTAGAATATTAAAGCCTGATGGTGCTTTTTATTGTTTTACTTCATTTAGCAAAATGAGTGAATGGCTTTTAAGGTTTGAGCAGTATTTCAAATTGCATAACATTATTATTTGGGATAAAGAAAGACATAGCGGTTGTTATTCTTCAAATGCTTGGCAATACACTTGGGAAGGTATTTTCTTTGGAACTAAAAATAGCCGACAAGTTAGAAAATATATGCCTGATGTAATTAGAAGCACCCAAAAAGGAAAAAAGAAGGCAATGGAAAAGCCTGTGGATATTTTGCAAATGCTGATTGAAGCAAGTACAGACAAGGGAATGGTGATACTTGACCCATTTATGGGAACTGGAAGCACTATTGAGGCTTGTATTAGAACCGAAAGGAATTATATTGGAATAGAAATAAACAAAGAGTTTTATCATCATACAGAAAATCGTATTTCTTCTTTATGCGGTGGGCTTTTTTCAAATTCTTTTCAAACGAAATTGTCAAACGTAGCAGGAACGTAGCAGCTTGCTTATAACGCCCCAGCGGCTTTGTGATGGTTGCGAAGCGTTGGATTTTAGCGTTGGGGCAACTTGCACAAAACCGCTGTTATACGCTGTATTATTTTTTTTGTGCGTGGGCAATAACTTAATTTAAAACAGAATGAAACAAGATTTAATTAACGGAAAAAATGACGAGTATTATACACACGAATACTCAATAACGCCTTTATTGAAATACATAAAGAAAGGAACTACTGTATGGTGTCCATTTGACCCACCAAAGAGTAGGTTTGTAACTGAACTTGAAAAGCACGGTTGTAAAGTTATAAGAACACACATTGACGAGAATGGGGATTTTTTTGAAATACCTACTCCTGAATGTGATTACATTATTTCAAACCCACCGTACAGTTGTAAAACACAGGTTTTTAAAAAGCTATTTGAAATCGGGAAACCATTTGCAATGCTTGTTGGTATTGAGGGAATATTTGGAAGCAAGGAACGTTTTGAGCTTTTTAAAAATAATCCGCCTGAAATTATGTATTTCAATACAAGGGTAAAATATATGAAGTCATACGATATTACAGGAACAGATACTAATCCACCTTATGCAAGTGCTTATGTCTGTCAGAAACTTTTACCAACTCAGATTGTCTTTGAAGCGTTGGCAAAAAAATAATATTGCGTATAACGGAACGCAAATAAAAGCAGTTTAATATGGAAACGATAAAGTTTACAAAAGCAGAATTAAACCACCTTGCTAATCTGATAGCAGATAATGAGCGAGATGGTACTTACTACGGCAACAGGAAGCAATATTGGAAACGCTCATTTGAGTTGAAACAGAAATTGCTTTTATTTGCTGTTAGCAGTTCGTATTGCCCTCAATGTGGGGTTGAACATAGTACGACTGCTTATATTGGATTTTGCAGTGAAAAATGCCTAAATAAGTATTAGGGCAATATGACTGCTAACACCCGTATAAGCGACGTTTTAATGTCCGCTTATACTCTGTTATGTGGAAATATTTATTAAAATAAAGTATTAAAAATGGTAAAAAATAGTACATCAGAATCAGTTCCTTCATCGCCTAAGATCAAAGTTCATTATGCCACAGAAGGTGTCTGGCAAATGATCATATTGGATTTAGACGAGCTGTTGTCATTCACAAAAAGATTTAGAGTTCTATCTATTTCTTGGTATAGTCAATAAAATCAACATGGAAAATAAAACAACACAAGCCTTAATGGCTGAAAGAATTATTAAAGAATTTGTAGATATAATCCCCGATCACTTAGGGTCAATGGAATTACCTATTGCCAAGATGTGCGCTCGCAAATCGGTGGAAATTATATTGATGAGCAATCCTCATTTTACCCCATACGAAACGATTCCTGCACAGGGATCTACAGAGTGGTGGAAAGGTGTAATGGATGAGGTAAACAAATAGGATGATGATACCTAAAGTCATATATACCTGTTGGTTTTCAGAGGATGCTAACATAGGAATCCCCCAAAATATCCAAAAGTGCATCGACTCGCAGAAGAAGATGACAAGAGCAGGATATGAGCATATACTACTAACACTTGACAATATTAATATAGACCATGAGTATGTTAGGCAGTGTATTAACTCTCCACACAAGAAACAAAAATGGACAAAGCTCAAGGATTTTGTTCAGTATTACTATTTATTTTCTTACGGTGGATGGTTCTTAGACGCTGATGTAGAAGTATTTCCCAGTAAGACATTTGACAAATACGAAAATGAGAATTTCGTCATTGGAGTGGAAGGCAATGGAACTATCCCCGGCTCTATAATTTTAGGGTCAGCCGTTATAGGTTCTTCAAAAGGCAACCCTATCTTAGCCGAAACACTGGATAAGGTAATTTCGCAATTTCGGGGGGATGATGATAAATGCTATGAATCTTCGCTGGATATTCTTACGCCTATTTGTCTTAATAATCAGGATAAGATATGTATTACTCAACCAGATGTATTTTATCCGTATAATCATGAAACTGGCAGAACCATTATAACAGACGCATCATTAACCATGCATAAATTCACTAAATCGTGGATATTGCCTACTATATCATTCATTTTACCCCATTTAGATATAGGAGGAACGAGAGCTAAGGGATTGCAAGATTGCATAGATTCGATCAAGGCATTAGATTATCCGCAGAATTTGATTGATATCTATGTTATCAATGGCGACGAAACTGTCCCACAGAAGGTAAAACGGGGTGTCAATGAAACTTCAGGAGAATATATTGTCTATGCAGCTAATGACATGACATTTCACAAGGATTCTGTCAGAATAGCCATAGATCATTCTTTAAAGAACAACAAAGCCTTAGTTTCATTTAATGAAGGTCCATTGCTTCCCGATAAAGGGAATATAAACACACATTTTTTGATTAGGAGGGATTTCTTGCCTTATATCGGCGGAGAGATATTTTCCACTGAACTTACCCATGTAGGTGTTGACAATCTACTTTGGGCAAAGGCGGAAGCATTAAATGAATGTGAGTGGTGTGAGCAGGCTAAGATTACCCATAATCATTTTTCTAAGACTGGTGTAATGGATGAGGTATATATGAAGGGATGGAGCAATGTGGATGGCGATAGGGCTAAGCTGAATGATCGTAAAGCTATTTATCGACAAGAAGTTATTAAATCATTTGGCAAACCTTCTCCTGAGTTAATTAAGCACATTAAAGACAATAAAGATTATTTGGCCAGAAGAAAGGAACAACATTTGAAAGATATGGCATAACGGATTGCGTATATAAGAAGTGGCACTTGCACGAACTTGAAATTTAGCACAAATCTTTATGTGCCATTTCTTATATACGTTGTTAGCAGTAGTACGGATTTAAACCAAAAATGTTCAATCGGAGAACTGAACCTTTTTCTTTTCTTTTTTGTGCGGTGGGAAAATATTAAAATAAAATTATGACAATAGATTTAAGATACGGTGATACAATAGAACAAATGAAATTGATACCTGATAAAAGTATTGACTTTATTTGCTGTGATTTACCTTACGGAACGACTGCCTGTGTTTGGGATATAATTATACCCTTCGATAAACTTTGGGAACAATACAGACGAATAATTAAAGAAAAAGGTGTAATTGTTTTATTTGGTTCAGAACCGTTTTCATCATTATTGCGAACCTCTAATTTAGATTGGTATAAATATGATTGGATTTGGGAAAAGAATAATGCTGGTAACTTTCAATTAGTAAATCACCAACCATTAAAAATACACGAAACTATATCAGTATTTTATAATGAAACACCGAATATGGAGTTTGCTGATATTATGATTAAAAATATGAAACGACTTAACTTGAAACAAATTGATGTTTCTAAATTAGAACTTTCAAGAACAGGTGGAATGACAGGTTGGGTTACAAATAAAATGAATGGTTCGCAATTACCAACTAAACAACAATGGACTAAAATATGTGATTTATTTGGAATTGAAAATAAGTATAACGAAATACTTTCAACCGTAAAAAAGGTTACATATAACCTTTACCTTGATGATACTGAATTGATTTTATCAAACAAAGGTAAAGCAGGAACACTTGGACATTTATCAAGTGAAAGTAAAAGGGAAACATATATACAAGACAAAACAGGTTATCCAAAAAGTATATTGAGGTATAATAGAGAGAATGGGCTACATCCAACACAAAAACCTATACCATTGATGGAATTTTTGATAAAGACATACTCAAATGAAAATGAAATTGTATTAGACAACACAATGGGTTCAGGAACAACTGGTTTAGCTTGTCTTAAAACAAATCGGCAATTTATAGGGATTGAAAAGGAAAAACAATATTACGATGTCGCTGTTCGGAGGCTGTCCGAGTATTGCGGCTAACGTTTTCGGGCTTGGCGAAGTGGCTGAACCCAATACTGAATAGAATTACTAAAATTAAAAACGAATGATTGATAGAATTACTGAACAGCCATTTTGCCAAACCCATGTTAGTGGCAGTACTTTTGTAAACGCTGATTGCTTTGATGTTTTTCCTTTTATTGAGAATAAGTCAATTGATGCCATTATTTGCGATTTACCTTATGGGACTACTAACTGCAAATGGGATTCTGTTTTAGACTTGAGTAAACTTTGGGAGCAATACAAACGAATACTAAAAAAAAATGGTGTGGTGATTTTATTTGCACAAACACCATTTGATAAAGTGCTTGGGTGTTCAAATTTAGAATGGTTAAAATACGAATGGATTTGGGAGAAAACACAAGCAACTGGATATTTTAATGCAAAGAAAATGCCTATGAAAGCACACGAAAACATTTTAGTATTTTACAACAAAAAACCAAAGTTTAACCCACAAAAAACAGAAGGACATAAACCAGTAAATACCTATACCAAGAAAGCCGAAGTTTGTAACAAAACAGAAGTGTATGGTAAAGTAAAGCAAGATGTAAGTGGTGGTGGAGAAACTGACAGATACCCAAGAAGTGTACAAGTTTTTGCTTCAGATAAACAGAAAACTAAACTTGATGGAACAATACACCCGACACAAAAACCACTTGCTTTACTTGAAATGCTTGTGAAATCATATACAGACGAAGGAGATATGGTGTTGGATAACACAATGGGAAGTGGAACAACAATTTTAGCAGCTATAAAAAACAATAGAATAGGTATCGGAATAGAAAAGGAAAAACAATATTACGATGTCGCTGTTCGGAGGGCTTCGGAGTATTGCCACTAACGGTTCGGGGCTATGAGAAGTAAAATCCCTTTTCGTGCGGTGGATTTTGTAAATTTGCATAACATAAACAATTTAAAAACAAAAACAATGGCAAAAAAAATCAAAGTAGGTTCAGTCGTAAAGCATAAAACGGCAGGATACACAGCTAAAGTTAAAAAACTTTACAAAAATGGAAACGGAATTTTAACTGTTACTAAAGCGACAGGAGATTTTGGCAAACATGTTCCTTTTGACATTAATGCAAAAGATGTTGAGAGATATTTTGAATAACATAGCGTTGGCAGGGGTTTTATTTCTTATAGCCCCTGTTATAAGCTGATGGCGGAAGCAGCAAATACTTAGACGGAGAGGTAGCTTCTCTGTGAGAGAGTAGATGTTGACGAAGTTGCTCATCGTCCCGCCATTTGCTTATAACGAAATGTGTATGGGTAGTGTGGGATTACGAAGCACTACCCTGTCAAATTACTAAAAACTTAAATACGAGAACGAATGATTGAATTAGCAGAAACTCCCACATTACCTATACACGGTGTTATGCCCCGTTTTTCTTCCGTCTTATCTCTTTTTGACGGTATGAGTTGCGGACAAATAGCACTTAATAGAGTAGGTATTGAATACGATAATTATTTTGCGAGTGAGATTGACAAACACGCAATTAAGGTAACGCAAACAAACTACCCAAATACAATACAGCTTGGCGATGTAACGAAAGTAAAAGGTAGTGATTTGCCTAAAATTGATTTATTGATAGGTGGAAGTCCTTGTCAGGGATTTAGTTTCGCAGGAAAGCAATTAAACTTTGACGACCCAAGAAGCAAACTATTTTTTGAGTTTGTTAGATTGCTGGAAGAAACAAAGCCTAAATACTTTTTGCTTGAAAACGTACTTATGAAAAAAGAGTATGAGCAAATAATTACAGACCATTTAGGCGTTGAACCTATTTTCATAAATAGTGCTCTGGTTTCCGCTCAAAATAGAAAACGCCTTTATTGGACTAATATTCCAAATGTAAACGAACCAATAGATAAGGGCATAACCTGGGGTGATGTTCGGGAACGAGGTGTAAACACTGAAAGCTATTACTATACAGAAAAGGCAATGCAATGGCTGGCACGAGTTAGCCAAAAGAAAAACAAACCATTAACTGTACATTCTGATACTGACAAAATGCAGATGCTCGAAGCAAGCCACCACAAAAAATACAGTAATCAAAGGTTTTTTGGGATTGTGGATTTACCTGAAAATGAACAAGCGATTGCAGCTATGCGCGGACGGTATTTAATTGATGGAAAAAGACAGGACGGAAAGCAAAAAACGCAAGGGGTTACAAAGCAATACATTGAATTTAGATACGATGGAAAAACTAATGCTTTAACGACTGTAACAAAAGACAATGTCGTAGTGCCTTTTACTTTACCAAATAGGATACCTGCTGATGAGTTTTTCTTTCGCTATATAACTCCTTTGGAATGTGAAAGACTGCAAACAGTACCCGACAATTATACGGATTGTGTGAGTAATACTCAAAGATACCGAATGCTTGGTAATGGCTGGACGGTTGATGTAATTGCACACATTTTCGGGCCGCTCTTAAATGGGGCATAACGGCTGGCGGTATGGTGTCGGTTTGCCTTGCAGACACTTTCACTTTACCACAGCCGTAATTGGCAAACTGCACTATACCGCTTGTTAGCTGCTGGCACGGTAAATTTAGCAGGAACTTAAATTGAAACACGAACAAAAAATTTTATTAAAATGAGCGAGGGCAAAAAAGAAATATTATTAGGAGATTGTTTGGAGCTTATGAAAAATATTCCAAACGGAAGTATTGATATGATACTTTGTGATTTACCTTACGGAACGACAAATTGCAAATGGGACACAATTATTCCATTTGACAAACTTTGGAAACAATACGAAAGGATTATAAAATCAAATGGAGTAATAGCATTAACAGCGACACAACCATTTGCAAGTTTATTAATAACAAGTAATTTAAAACTATTTAAGCAGGAGTTAATTTGGGATAAAGTTATGCCAGTTGGTCATTTAATTGCTAGGAAAAGAATAATGAGTGTTCACGAAAATATCCTTTTGTTTTATTCAAAGCAACCAACATTTAATAGGCAATTTACAGAACGGAAAGAAGAAGATAGAAGAAAAAATATAGTTTCAAATTACAGCAAATTATCTAATACAAGCAAAACTGACCTTGTGAAAAATACCCCCGAAACAAGGTTTGCAAATGGATATGATAATACAAAAGTAAATCCCAAAAGTATCATAACAGTAACGAAGCGAATACCACATAAAGATAGATTACACCCAACACAAAAGCCAATAGACCTTATGGAATATCTTATTAAAACATATACAAACGAAGGCGAATTGATACTTGATAATTGTGCTGGAAGTTGTACCACAGCCATAGCAGCTCTTAATACTAACAGAAACTATATTTGTATGGAGAAAGACGAAAACTATTATAACATAGGATTAAAAAGGGTGAAAGAATGGCATGAAAATAAAAATAGTAAATTGTTTTGATAATAATAGATAATTGCGTATATTTGAAAATAAAACAATTATCAATATTGGCAAAGTAATAGATATTATCGGCAAGAAGTTTGGGAAACTAACAGTACTTGATATTCATTCAGAACGAGGGAATAGAGGACAAATACGGTATGAATGTAAATGTGATTGTGGGAACAGTCATATAACAAGTGGAGAGAGTATTCGTTCAGGGAAAAGTAAAAGTTGTGGGTGTAATAGAAAAAATCCACCAAATAAAGAAAATAACAGAAAGATTGCTATTTGGAAGCAATTATATAAATCAACAATAGAAAAAAGGAATAAGAAAAAAAATATAACCATTACAGATATAAAACTTGATGAATTTATATTGCTATCAAAAAGTAATTGCTTTTATTGTGGAAGTGAACCATTAAACAAATCAATAGATAGACACAGGACAACTAATAGTGAAAGGTGTATTATTACTTACAATGGCTTAGATAGGATAGATAGCAATTTGGGCTATTTTAAAGATAATGTCGTTCCTTGCTGCAAGCATTGTAATACTGCAAAAAATACAATGACACAAAATGAATTTTTAAACTGGGTAAAAAAAATATACGAACACAATTTTAAATAAATTAACAACTGCAATAGCTTGTTTGAATACAAACCGCCAATTTATAGTAATGGAAAAAGAACAAAAGTATTACGATATTATTTTAAAGAGGGTGGGAGATTTTAATAAAAGTTTTTATCACGGAACTTTATTTGATGCAGTACAGTAGTGCTTGCAGCTAACGTTTCCGCTATGAGTAGTGGCGGTTTTAGAGCTACTCACTATCAAAATAGAACAAATGACAATAGAAAGCACAAACGATAATAACAACACGAAACCCGCCATTACTTATAGCGAGTGTTACCAGCAGTGTTTTTGTTCTGATAATTTGGAACTAATGAAAACAATTGAAAGCAATACAATAGACTTAATTTATTGTGATATACTTTATGGAACTGGTAGGAACTTTGGAGATTACCAAGACTTAAAACCAATACGAAGTGAAATAGAAGCACATTATTTACCAAGATTGAAAGAGATGCACCGTGTTTTAAAAATTACAGGGAGTATCTATTTGCAAATGGATTACAGAATTGTTCATTGGTTGCGTTGTATTATGGATGATGTTTTCGGATATAATAACTTTCGGAATGAAATAATATGGAGCTATAAAAGATATACGGGTATATGCAGAAACTTTCAAACTATGCACGATAATATTTTAAGATATTCAAAAAGCGAGAATTATACATTTCATCAACTTTTTCAACCATATCAACCAACCACATTAAAAAACCATAAATGGGAATACGATGAAATAAATGGAACTTATTTTTACTGGAAGAGAGGTAAAAACACTCATCCATATAAAATTCATGCTAATAAAAATGGCGTAAAAATGAATGATGTTTGGGATATTCCTCAATTAAGTCCAATATCTAACGAAAGGTATGATTTTACATCACAAAAGCCTAAAGCATTGATTGAACGAATAATAAAAGCAAGTTCAAACGAAAATGATTTAGTTGCAGACTTTTATTTAGGTAGTGGAACGACTGCCGAAGTATGCAAAGATTTAAACCGCAATTTTATTGGCTGTGATATTAATCCACGAGCAGTTGAAATTACGCTCAAAAGGTTGAATAATGCACGGTCTTAACGTTGCTGGTAACGTTTCCGCTATGAGTAGTGGCGGTTTTGGAACTACTCACTATCAAAATACAACAAATGACAATAGAAAGCACAAACGATAATAACAACACGAAACCCGCCATTACTTATAGCGAGTGTTACCAGCAGTGTTTTTGTTCTGATAATTTGGAACTAATGAAAACCATTGAAAGTAATACAATAGACTTAATTTATTGTGATATACTTTACGGAACTGGAAAGGATTTTATGGATTATAAAGATTTATATCCAATGCGTGAAATAATAGAAGCACATTATTTACCAAGATTGAAAGAGATGCACCGTGTTTTAAAAATTACAGGGAGTATCTATTTGCAAATGGATTATAGAATAGTGCATTGGGTTCGTTGTATGATGGATGATATATTTGGATATGGTAATTTTAGAAATGAAATTATATGGCATTACCGAACAATGAAAAATGATACAAAATCATTTAAAGAAAAACACGACAATATTCTGTTTTATAACAAATCAAACGATTATACATTTAACGCTGATGATGTTAGAATAGAACATACGGAAGCTACAAAGAAACGATATAAACGTGCAAAAAGTGGTTTTACACAAGGCGAATTAAAAGACAAAGGCAAGATACCAAATGATGTATGGGACGATTGTTATTTAGTAAACAACCAATTTACAAGAGAAAGTGTAGGTTATGCAACTCAAAAACCAAAAGCACTGATTGAACGAATTATAAAAGCAAGTAGCAATGAAGGCGATTTGGTTGCAGACTTTTATTTAGGCAGTGGAACGACTGCCGAAGTATGCAAAGATTTAAACCGCAATTTTATTGGCTGTGATATTAATCCAAGAGCTGTTGAAATTACGCTCAAAAGGTTGAATAATGCACGGTCTTAACATTGCTGGTAACGTTCAGGTGCTTTGTGCTGTGTGGGATTTAATGCACTACACTTTTAACATTGCACTAAAGCTGACAAAAGGCACAAACGCTGAATTTACCACGTCCGCCCACATAGCACAAAACACGTGTTATAGGCTGGCGGGATTTTCAACACAAAAGTTATATCGAATAACTAAAGAAAAAAGTATTAAAAATGAGCGATGGCGAAAATGGTTTTTTAAAAACCAAACATAACTTCCCTTACAAATGGACTTTAAAGGATGCGGTATTTACTAAAGACAAAGGTAAAGTATTTAGTTGCTTTGCTTGTGGTGGTGGTTCAACTATGGGCTATAAATTAGCTGGATTTGATGTGTTAGGATGCAATGAGATTGACCCTAAAATGATTGAAGCATACAAAGCTAACCACAATCCAAAATATGCTTATTTAGAGCCTATACAGACATTTAAACTACGAACTGATTTGCCTGATGAATTATACAATTTAGATATTTTGGATGGTTCACCGCCTTGCAGTAGCTTTTCAATGGCTGGGAATAGAGAAAAGGACTGGGGCAAAGAAAAAGTATTTAGAGAAGGACAAGCTGAACAGGTTTTAGATACATTATTTTTTGATTTTATTGATTTGGCAAAGAAATTACAACCTAAAGTTGTGGTTGCTGAAAATGTAAAAGGTTTGTTACTTGGCGAAGCGAAAGCCTATGTAAGGCAAATATACCGTGAGTTTGATTTGGCTGGTTATTACTGCCAACATTGGCTTTTAGATGCTTCAAAAATGGGCGTACCGCAAAGACGTGAACGTGTTTTTTTTATTGCATTGCGTAAAGATTTGGCAAAGCCTTTTTTAAAGCAAATGAACTTGTTTGATATTTTGCCCGAAATAAAATTGGAATTTAATGAGCCTGAAATAAAATTTAAAGAAATAGAAGATAAGACAGATTTTAGTAATACTATAACAAGTGAAAAAGCAAAAGAATTATGGCTAAATACAAAAGAAGGTACAAGTTTTTCAGAATATGCAAAAGGGAGTTATTTTGGTGGTTATAAAATAAGCGATAACGAGGTTTGCCCAACAATAATTGGAATGTTTAGACCAAACAGCGGTATAGGAATATTTTATAACAAATCGCAAAGGATTTTAAATAAAAGTGAGTATTCAATGGCTGGCAGCTATCCATTAGACTATGATTTTAAAGAGCAAAAATATGGGTATTTAATCGGAATGAGCGTTCCGCCAGTAATGACAGCACAAATCGCAAAGCAAGTATATGAACAATGGCTATCAAAAATATAATGGCTGCGGAGCAGACAAAGAGGGAGGGAAAATTTTTAATACTTTTTTCTATCCTGAACTTCAATCGAAGCACGTCCGCCCGCTTGCCTATAACGTTTTGCGTATATACGCAGTGCAACCGAAAACTTTATTTGAAACACAAAAATTGAAATTATGATAAAAAATTTGATTGAAAAACTGAAAGCATTGCGTATATACGCTGTTATAAGCCGTTTTTTATTTCCATACAAAACTTGGATTGAAATGAGAGAAAAATCTAAAGACGAGTATGGAGAAAAATTATGCTACTGTGGACATACCTATAAATGCACTTGTTCCAATCCAGATAAAACTTTGATTAAGGAAAGTATAAAACGTGGTAGTATAATTTTATGGGATAAAGAGAACGGTTGGAAAAATGGCTTATAACGGTTCGGGGCTATGAGAAGTAAAATCCCTTTTCGTGCGGTGGATTTTGTAAATTTGCATAACATAAACAATTTAAAAACAAAAACAATGGCAAAAAAAATCAAAGTAGGTTCAGTCGTAAAGCATAAAACGGCAGGATACACAGCTAAAGTTAAAAAACTTTACAAAAATGGAAACGGAATTTTAACTGTTACTAAAGCGACAGGAGATTTTGGCAAACATGTTCCTTTTGACATTAATGCAAAAGATGTTGAGAGATATTTTGAATAACATAGCGTTGGCAGGGGTTTTATTTCTTATAGCCCCTGTTATAAGCTGATGGCGGAAGCAGCAAATACTTAGACGGAGAGGTAGCTTCTCTGTGAGAGAGTAGATGTTGACGAAGTTGCTCATCGTCCCGCCATTTGCTTATAACGACAAGTGTATGTGCCGTGTATTTCATGGCACATACACAGTGTTATGCGCTTGCCTTTCTTTATTAAATTCTTAAAATAAAATTATATGATACAAATTGAATGTTGCGACAACTTAGAGTTAATGTCGAAAATTGAAAGTGGAACGGTAGATTTAATTTACTGTGATATTCTTTATGGTACTGGAAGGAAATTTGCAGACTATCAAGATTTAAAACCGATACGAAGTGAAATTGAAGCGCACTACATACCACGAATAAAAGATATGCACCGCATTTTAAAAGATACAGGCAGTATTTATTTGCAAATGGATACGAGGATAAACCATTGGGTTCGTTTGATTATGGACGACATTTTTGGATATGATAGATTCCTAAATGAAATTTCGTGGTATTATAACTCAATGTCAAACACAAAAAATAGATACCCTAAAAAACACGATTGTATTTTATTTTACAGCAAATCTACATATTATAAATTTAACCACGAGCATAAATCATTAAGAAAAGAATACGCCACAAATACAATAAACAGAAGTAAGACAAAAGCAGGATTCAATAATGATAAAGCAGATTATTTGAACGGAAGTACATATTTGGTTCAAGACGTGTGGACTGATATTAATTTCCTAAAAAATGGGGTTAAATATAATACCCAAAAACCAAAAGCATTAATAGAACGGATAATCAATGCAAGCTCAAACGAAGGCGATTTAGTGGCTGATTTTTATCTTGGTTCAGGAACAACTGCCGAAGTATGCAAAGATTTAAACCGTAATTTTATTGGCTGTGATATTAACCCACGAGCAGTTGAAATAACGCTCCAAAGGTTGAATAATGCACGGTCTTAACATTGCTGGTAACGTTTTCGGGCTTGGCGAAGTGGCTGAACCCGAAGCTAAATTGGAATACAAAACTTAATAATTAAAAACGAATGATTGATAGAATTACTGAACAGCCATTTTGCCAAACCCGTGTTAGTGGCAGTACTTTTGTGAATGCTGATTGCTTCGATGTTTTTCCTTTTATTGAGGATAAATCAATTGATGCTATTATTTGCGATTTGCCTTATGGGACAACTGCTTGTAAATGGGATAGTGTTTTACCATTTGACAGACTTTGGGAGCAATATGAGCGAATAATAAAAGATAATGGTTGTATTTTATTATTTGCATCAAACCCTTTTGCAAGTGCTTTAGTAATGAGCAATCCAAAACTATTTAGATATGAGTTTGTTTGGGATAAAGTAATACCTACAGGATTTACAATGGCAAATTATAGACCAATGATGCAACACGAATTGATTTTAGTTTTCTCAAAAGGGAAAATGACATATACACCAAAAGGAGGTTATTTAAAATTTAACCCACAAAAAACAAAAAGGGAAAAACCAATAAAAGGATATGCAGTAAAAAGTGATTTTTTAAACGATACTACATTTGATAAAAAAGAAAGAGTTTATGATGAGAAAAATCCAATATCCATAATTACCTTTAAGAAAGATAAAAAAAGAGAACACCCAACACAAAAACCTTTGGAGTTATTAGAATACCTTGTCAAAACCTATACAAATGAGGGCGATATAGTTTTGGATAACACAATGGGTTCAGGAATAATCGGTTTAGCTTGCCTTAAAACAAATCGGCAATTTATAGGAATTGAAAAGGAAAAACAATATTACGATGTCGCTGTTCGTAGGGCTTTGGAGTATTGCCACTAACGTGAAAGCATTGCTGCCAGTGGCGGCATTTAATAACTAAAGTTGAATACATGCAGAAAAGTTTATTTGATAACATACAGCCGAATAACAACGTCCAGCCGCCATTGCAGCAATGCAGTGTTAGCCGCAGTACATTTTATCAGGGTGATTGCCTTGTGGAAATGGATAAAATTGCGGATAATTCGGTGGATTTAGTTTGTACTGACCCACCATATACTGTAACTAAATCAGGGGATTACAAAGGGACTGGGTTTATAAATGGGCATTGGAGAGAAGATAAAAATACATCAAATAGAAATGCTAAAAAAGGAAAGATATTTAAGGAAAACGAAATTAAGTTTTCTGATTGGATGCCTGAAATATACAGAGTGCTAAAACAACAAACACATTTTTACTGTATGACTAATGATTTACACTTAAAAACTGTAATTGAAGAAGGGATAAAATCTGGATTTAAGCAACAAAATATTTTAGTATGGGCAAAAGGGATGCACACTCCAACGCAATATTATTTTAAGAACATAGAGTTTATAGTTATGTTTAGAAAGGGTAAGGCGAAATATATTAATAAAATTGGGACAAAAGCACTAATAAATATTGATGGTATTAGGAACAAAGTACACCCAAGCGAAAAGCCATTTGAACTTATGCAATTGCTAATTGAAAATTCTACAAATGAAAATGAAATTGTATTAGACCCTTTTATGGGGTTAGGTTCAACGGGTATCGCTTGTAAAAAAACGGGTCGCCACTTTATAGGAATAGAGAAGGATGAAAAATATTTTAATGTCGCAGTTCGGAGGGTGTCCGAGTATTGCGGCTAACGTGTTGTGTATGAAACGTGGTGGGATAGAAACCACAGAACTATCAAATTACAAATAACTTAATAGAATGAACGAAACTTTAAATAACGCAGAAAACCCACCATGTTTTATACACGGTGTTATGCCCCGTTTTTCTTCTGTTTTATCGCTTTTCGATGGCATGTCGTGTGGTCAAATTGCATTAAATAGAGTAGGTATTGAATACGATAATTACTTTGCGAGCGAGGTTGATAAACACGCAATAAAGGTAACGCAAAACAACTACCCGAAAACAATACAACTGGGCGATGTTTGTGGAATACAATATGAAGATGGGGCATTATTTCACCACCAAAACGATAACCCATTAAAAAACGGTGGTAGTTTTATTACTAAAATAGATTTGCTTATAGGTGGAAGCCCATGCCAAGGATTTAGTTTTGCTGGCAAAGGGCTGAACTTTGAAGACCCACGAAGCAAATTGTTTTTTGAATTTGTGAGGTTGAAAAATGAAACACAACCTAAATACTGGATGCTTGAAAATGTAAAAATGAAAGCTGAACACCAAAACATTATTTCTGAAATATTGGGTGTAAAACCAATTTTGATAAACTCTGAACTTGTTTCGGCTCAAAGTAGAGAGCGATTATATTGGACAAATATACCAATAACAGAACTGCCAACAGATAAAGGAATTTTACTGAAAGATATTATTGAAATTGGCGAACCAATTAAAGATAAAAGCCAAACCATACTTGCAACGATTTACAAAGAAAACGCAAAGAGTATGATTAAAAGAAACAAGGCTGGGTTATTGGTTAAAATGAGTAGCGAAAACCCACGAATAAAAGGACTTAGCATTACAGATAGAGGAATAAGACCGCACCGAAACGATGAACGCAAAAGCGGTATTTCTGAAATTGGAACAATACACTACCCTGATACAAAAAGTTATACGATTACTGCTAACCACGCACCAAAAGTATTGACTGAAATAATAGGGTGGAGAAAATTAACACCGAAAGAATGCGAAAGATTACAAACCGTACCTGATAATTATACCGATTGTGTTTCAGATACTCAACGCTATAAAATGCTCGGAAACGGATGGACTGTTGATGTAATCGCTCACATTTTCGGGTCGCTATTAAATGGGGCATAACGTTTTGCGGCTTGGCGTATGTGCCGTTTGTAGAAATTTTAAAATTACGCACTCACTTGATAGCGGCATTACGCCAAGCCGCTGTTATGTGTAGTTGCGGTTTATGGAACGAAAATGTTTAGTTATTACGGAAGTAAAAATAAGATTGCGAAACTTTACCCTTTGCCCAAGTACGACTTAATAATAGAGCCGTTTGCTGGGGCAGCTTGGTATAGTGTTTTGCACCGAAACAAAAATGTGTTGCTTAACGAAAAGTATAATGTGATACACGACATTTGGAATTGGCTTATAAACGAAGCAAGTTCTGAATTGATATTAAATAACGCTGACTTTTATAGTGGGCAGGATATTAGCCAAATTGATTTACCAAAACCACATAAGGACTTGATAGGTTTTTGTATTAACAGAGGTAGTATAGCACCAAGAAACATTGTGCAGAAATGGAGTTGCCAAGTAGCATCTAAGCCAAATTGGGCAAGCACAACCAACTTTGCATTAAAAAGAATTGCTAAGATATTGCCTGAAATTAAGCATTGGGAAACACAATTTGGCGATTACAAAAACCTACCTGACATTGAAGCGACTTGGTTTATAGACCCACCGTATCAATTTGGCGGTGAACACTACTCGGTTAATGGTATAGATTATTCAGAACTTGCCGAATGGTGCAAAACACGAAAAGGACAGGTGATTGTTTGTGAAAATACAAAAGCCGATTGGTTGCCTTTTACGGCTCTTACCGAAATTCAAGGGCAAAGGGTAAAGACTATCGAAGCGGTATGGAGCAATTACACATAACATCCGTATAAGCGACGTTTTAATGTCCGCTTATACTCTGTTATGCCTAAGCCTCCCCCAAAAGCAAATGATTTGTTAAACCGCCGAGAAAATTACTAATAATAACTAATTCTATCATTATATTTGCATCATAATTAAAAAATATGTCGGATCTAAAAGAAAAAGAAACACAGAACAAAAAAGAGATTATCAAGGAGATGACTCCTGAAATCGAGGCAAAAATTCCCATATACAAGGAAAATGCCACCCGTGACATTTACAACAGAAACACTTACAGGAAATTTAACCTGTTAGATGCCACTAAAGCAGTGGAATGGAATTATGCCAAAAGCAATTTTGCGATTCCCGTTGTATTATCTACCGAAAACGCCTTGGAGATGCAACTTATGCGCAACTTCATGGCGTTAAACTACAAATACTATCAGCCAACAGTAAAGAAAATACTTAAGCTGAAAACTACCAAAGAAAGAGCAACTGCGGCTAAAGAGCTTCAGACTACCGTTGAGAACGACATTAAAAAGTATATGTCTTCTCGTAATTCTGATATATTCAGAGATTATTTGAAAGAGAAATCAGATTCTTATGTCTTTACAATGAATATTTATTCACCCGCACTTTACGCGTGGTGGAGCTTCATCAGGGATGAATTTAACGTTCCGTTGGAGGAAGAATTGAATAAAGACTTTGAAGAAGGATTTGCCTTACAGAGAGAAGCTGGTATCTATGCCGTCATTACAGGAGAAGAAGTGGCTATTGTGTCAAGACACCCAAAAAGCATCTATCAGGATGAGTCTAACAACTGGGTAATGCACAATACCAAAGGACAGGCAGTAGAGTGGAATTATACGTTCCAACCCTACGACTGCTACTATATCAACGGCAGAGTTGTTGAAAAAGAATTGTTTGAAGGGGTGTTAAACAAAACATTCACATTTGATCAGTTCAATGAATTAGACAACGAGGATCAAAGGGCTGCTGTAATGACACTGATCCGAGAGAATCATGGCGAGCAGGGTATGTTGGAATTTCTTAAAGCAGAAAAAGTGGACTCTTGGACAGTGGATCACGGGGATCACGACATCTTGCAAGTTGACGAGATCACTGGTGAATATTCCATATCCGGAGAAAAAAGAAGACACGTTGAGATATTGGAGCTTTACAAGACAAAGGATAAGCACGATTGGGCCATGGACAGCAAAGGCAATCTTGGCGCACAGTTAGCTTGGCTTCATGAGATTTGCCCTTCCACAGGTTCACATTATTTCATCAATGTACCTCCTGAAATTAAAACTGCCGAAGCGGCGGCTAAGTATGCCAGACCATCGAGAGTTCCTGACAGTGTTCCTTTACTTTGGAACTCGGCTAATTAAATGTGCGTGCGAAAGTGGTTTTATAATGAATCTTTCTTTGAGGCAATTGATACTAAAGCCAAAGCTTATTTTTTAGGTTTATTAATGGCTGATGGCAATATTATAAATACAAAAAGGAGTTCAAAGCAAATACAGATTACTTGCATAAACAGTGATTCTTATATATTGGATATGCTTCGCAATGAAATAGGGTACATAAAGCCACTTACATTTAGAGAAAGGATAAGGAATGAAACGCAAACTCATTCTTGTGAGATAAATTTGTATTCTGTTAAAATGTATAATGATTTAATTAATTTAGGAATAACCCCCAAAAAAGGTGCATTAGAATCATTTGTAAATATGACGCTAATACCCGACAATCTTAAGATTAACTTTTGGATGGGATATTTTGATGGAGATGGTAGCATTAATAAAGATGATGGTTACATAGTTTTATGCTTTAACGGTGAAACATATAATATTTTCACAGAATATATATCTCCATACTTGGATAATGAAATCAGAGTTCTATCCATTAAAAATAGAGACAATTCAATACTAAACAAGGTTATCTTAAAAAAGAATGACTCATTAAACTTCTTGAAAAAATGTTATGAAAACAATGATTATTTTTTAACCAGAAAAAAAAGACATATTTGATAAACACATTAAAAATCTTCAGAAATGAATAAATTGCAATTTACAAATCACAACCACATGCAAGGGGATACGCAGTGGTTTAGAATCAAATCTATACCGAAATATGCTAAATTATTACATGAGAAACGACCTATTGCAGCGTCTGAAAGGAGTGGATCCTTCCATGCCTTATTTGGAAACTATGAAATGTATGAGGACACTGAAACAAAGGACTTTTACATTGACGCTAAGGAAGATTGCATCTTGAATCACAGCTTGCAATCAGATTTAGCATCCTTGAACAACGATTTTTCTATAAAGATGATCGTCAAGAAAAAAGACCACAGAGCCTCAATTATTCCTAAAGGTATTTACTATGTAGGCCAGCAGAACAGGTTTGACCCACTTGATGCCATCAAGAAGAAGCAGAAAGACTAAGTTTAATTGTTCATTTTTCATTGGTTCGAGTAGCAGCCTCGGTTAATCGCTGGGGCTGTTTTATTTACAGAATATGGATATAATAGAACTTAAATCAGGGATTTCGGATCAGCTTTATGGGCAGCTTAATTGGCAGCTTAATAGGCAGCTTTATAGCCAGCTTGATATACAACTTAGTTGGTCACTCTTTTGGCATCTTTATGGTCAACTTAAAGCATATTTAACGATAAAGTAAACATGAAAAGTATAAAATTGAGATATACTGCGGACTTTGAGGTTGCCATAGTTAGACAACTTCCAGAACAATGCTTAAGTCTATGGCATATATCTAATAGATGGCTATTTAGGACCGTTTTTGTGCTGATAGAGATAAAATTGACCATCTCTTAACAAAACAATCTGACAATTACAATGACAAACCACAACCAATCACAAAAAGAAGAAAAACGATGGTCTATTCTACCAATAAAACATATAGACCTGTGGGATAGATATAAAAAAGCCCAGAAGCAAAACTGGGTAGCAGAAGAAATAGACCTATCAGAAGATAGGTTTAGCGAACTTAGCGAAAAAGAACAGGTTTATCTTAAAAACCTATTAGCCTTTTTCAGTATATCAGACGGAATAGTTATAGAGAACTTAGCACTCAACTTTCTCAGAGAAGTAGATATTCCCGAAGCTCAGTATTTCTATATGTTCCAAGCAGCCATAGAATGTGTACACGCACATATGTATGGACTATTAGTAGATACCTACATCAAAGACTTGGTAGAGAAAGATGCCATGTTTAACGCTGTATCTAAGATGAAAACAGTTGCCGATAAAGCTAATTGGGCAATCAAGTGGATTGAATCTCCTTCATTTGAAGAAAGACTTGTGGCATTTGCCTGTGTCGAGGGTATTGCATTTTCATCCACATTTGCAGGTATTTTTTGGTATAGATCCCGTAACAAAATGCTGGGGCTGGGGAGAGCTAATGAATTAATACTTTTAGACGAGAACACTCATTATGAATTTGCCAATCACCTTTATAAAAATTATGTTCCAAATAGTAATAAATTAGATCAGGCAAGAGTTCGAGAGATTATCTTGGAGTGCTGCACAGTTGAAGAAATATTTGTCAACGAGTCAATGCCGGAAGGATTAGATGGATTAACAAAAGATCAGATGATACAATATGTCAGATACACGACAGATACAGTGCTGATGGATTTTGATTGTGAGCCTGAATTTAACGTGCAGAACCCTTTGGATTATATGGCAAGGATAGCATTAGGCAGGAGGGGTAATTTCTTTGAGGGAAGAGGGAATAATGATTATACCGAGATTGAGATAAGTGGTGATATATATTCAGGAGATTTTTAAAGTTAGATATTGAATTTACCGTGTAAATGGACAAGATAGAACTTAATTCGGGGATTAATAGGCAGCTTTATGAGCAGCTTGATAGGCAGATTTATAGGCAGATTTATAGGCATCTTGATGCGCAGCTTTATGATCAGCTTTATTGGCAGCTTTATAGGCAGCTTTATTGGCAGCTTGATGGGCAGTTTTATTGGCAGCTTAACGAAGATTTAAAGACAACAAATGAAACATGAATAAGATAGAGCTTAATTCGGGGATTGGTAATACGCTTCAGATTCAGATTTTTCCATGGCTTTACTTGAAGCTTATTGATGATCTTGCCTCGCCAAGTCATTGGGATGATTTAAACTCCTTGTTATCAATTCATGATATTCTTTTAAGAAACATACAACCACACTAATGGAAATAATTAAAAGCAACGGAACAAAACAAACATTTGCGCCAGGGAAAATATGGAAGCGCATCAAAGATCAATGCAAAGGGCTACACGGCACAAATCCTGATATATTATTTCAAAAAATAGTTCCATCCATACAAGATGGGATGACTACAACAGCCATAGATGAAATCTTAGCCTATAAAGCCGCCGATCTCATCATCGAACATCCAGACTATTCCCTATTTGGTGGAAGAATACTTATGACTCGTCAATCTAAGATCATTGGCGTACCATGTCAGGATGTAGATTTGCAGTATGATATTTTCGGAGCACTAACTTTCCTAAAGAAGTATTCCGTTAGAAATGATAAAGGCGAACCTATTGAACTTCCCCATATGATGTACAATAGAGTAGCATCATTCTTATCCGACACCCATGAAGAACAAGATAAGTTTGCAAATATCTTATTATCCCGACGTGGATCCGTAGCCACTCCCATTCTTACAAACGGAGGTACTTCACGCAAAGGACTTATATCATGCAATCTGACCAAGCTGGAATCAGATAGCACAGAAGGTATTTTGAATACACTCAATGCCATAAGCGAGGCTTCCAGAGAAGGCGCAGGCATAGGTCTGTCCATAGACTGCCTTAGATCAAAAGACAGCTTAGTATCTTCATTCAAAGATAAGGCAGGTGGTGTTACCCGATTTGCCGATATGGTTCAATCACACATGAGATTCTTCCGTCAGGGCGCAAGATCAGGAAGTTGTGCGTTGTACTTATCAGTATGGCACAAGGACGTATTAGACTTTCTTGAATTAAGACTTCCAATCGGGGATGAGAAGCTTAGAGCCAGAGATGTTTTTACAGCCATAACCCTGAACGATGTGTTCATGAACTGCCTTAAAGACGGTAGGGATTGGTATTTATTTTGCCCTAATGATATTAAGAAAAGCGGATTAACTCCTTTTGAGAACTTACATGGTGATGCTTTTAAGTCTGAATATGACAAGGCGGTGGAATTAGGAATTGGGACACCTATTAATCCAAAGAGAATTTGGGATGCTATTATTACGAGCATGGTTAAATCTGGAACTCCATATATATTCCATAAAGATAATGCCAATAAGCATAATATGCAGAATAATATTGGCGTTGTAAAGCAGTCAAATCTATGTGTACATGGTGATACGTTGATACTTACAAGACAAGGTTATTTAAAAATATCCGAGTTAGTTGGAAAGCAGATAGAATGCTGGAACGGTGAGGAGTGGTCAACTGTTATGCCTACTAAAACAGGTATTGACAAAGAACTACTTCGTATCGAGTTTAGTAACGGACATAGGATAGATTGCACAAATTACCATAAGTTTTATATTTTTGATCCGTCTAAATCTACCAACGAGATTGAAGTTAGAGCCGAAGATTTGACAGCCGGGGATGAGCTATATAGATGGAATATACCACAGGTAGTAACAGGCATGTTCCAAGAAACTATCATAGGTGTAAAAGTAAAAGCAATCAATAAATTAGAAGGACTTCATGATACTTATTGCGTTACAGAACCTCTCAGAGGTAAGGTAATTTTCAACGGCATACTCACAGGAAACTGTGCCGAAATAACCGAAGTTTCCGACTCCAATTACACCGCCCAATGCACTTTGGGTCTTGTAAATCTTGCCGAAAACCCTACAATGTTTGAGATAGAGGAAACAGCTTACACCATAGCCTTAATGCTTAATAAAGTAATAGATAAGACACACTATCCAAACGAAGCAGCGGAAAAGGCTGGCAAAGAACAAAGAGCGATAGCCATAGGTGTCGCTGGACTTGCCGATTTCTACGCTAAAGCTAACGTAGCTTTTTACTCCGAAGAGGCTAAAGAACTCAACAAAGAGATATTTAAGGCTTTATACAGAGGTGCTTTTACGGCCTCCAATGAATTAGGAGAGATTAAGTGTTATCCAGCATGGCAGGATTCACCATATTCTAAAGGATATGATATTAGAGGCAAAATATCAGATGAGCCGATAAAAATGGCTAACTCTTTATTGATAGGTTTAATGCCTTCAGCTTCAACATCCATACTTTTAGGTGTCAACGAGTGTTTTGAGCCATTTAATTCAAATATTTACACCCGTGCTACGGGAATCGGTGAATTTGTTCTGATCAATAAGTATTTAGTGGCTGATCTTGAAAGATTAGGACTTTGGACTCCTGATATTAGGAAACGAATAGTGGCGGATAGTGGGTCGGTGCAAAGAATCACTGAAATTCCTGATGATTTAAAGCTAAAGTATCTTACCGTATGGGAAATACCTATGAAACATATTGTAGACATGGCGGCTGACAGGCAATTATATATAGATCAATCACAATCTATGAATTTATATTTTGCAAATCCAGATTATACCAAAATATCATCTGCATTGATTTATGGATGGCAGTGGGGATTAAAGACAGGTTGTTATTATTTAAAAACACAAAGTCAAGTTGACAAGCCAGTAAGACTATTTGCGAGCACTGAAAAGAGGAATGAGAGTGCTTTTGCGGCTGAGTGTGCATCTTGTGCTTCTTAATAGGTAAACATGGATCAGATAGAACTTAATTTGCAGATTCATGAGAATCTTTATAGGCAGCTTTATATGCAGATTTATATGCAGCTTCGTTGGAAGCTTTATTGGCTGCTTTATGATCAGATTTATTTAGACCTAATATAAAATCACAATATGAAAAAAATTGAATTATACAATATCAAAAAACTACTTCCGGCATTAAATGATCAGAGGCGCAAATTAGGTTCTGTCAAAGTTGAAGATGCCATTACAGATATAGAAGAAGGATTAGGCACGCTTGGTCGCCGTGGAGGAAGCTGTTCTTGTAGTTGGTATTGGACAGAGGATTCATTTTTTGAAAGATTATATCGTGATATCAAAGCAAAGAAATGAAACAGATAGAACCTACTTCTCTTGATAGGCGGAAATTTGAATGGGGGCTAAGAAGGGTGCTCTACTGGAGAATCTATTGGAAGCTACAAGATAAACTTCACAGCCAACTCTACCGGGAACTATATTGGCGATTGTAAAAACCACAACATGAAAACAATAAGACTCGCACCAACTTTCCACTCTAAACTATACTGGGATATGCATAGTATGGTAAGTTCCAATATTGATGTCTATCTTAACTGGACATTATATGATCATTTAGAACGAGACATGAACATCTCTATATTCCAAAATATGTACAACGCTATTTAAGACAAGCAAATTTTTCTTCATAGCCGCCAGTCAGAGTTCCGATTAACACCTGATTAGGCGGCTTTTTTATTTAACATATTATTCACACTTTATATTCCAAATCTGTATTACATTTGCCTGAAATTATTTTATGCTATATTGTTTAAATATTGTACTTGGCGTTGCTTCTCTGTATCTCTTTGGCGTTATTGAACTAATGAGTATTGGGATTTTCTGTGAGGAGGAAAACACGAGGCTTTTAATTTTTAAGAATCGCTGGTGGTCTTGGATTATGTTCATACGGATAGTAAAAGAGGTTAGAAAAAGAAGTAAATGAATTTACCATCAATGAAATTGGAGGTGTAAATGGACAAGATAGAACTTAATTCGGGGATTAATAGGCAGCTTAATGAGCAGCTTTATAGGCAGCTTTATTGGTGGCTTCGTTTGAACCTTGATAGGCCGCTTTATTGGCAGATTTATTGGATGCTTCGTTTGAAACTTGATAGGCCGCTTTATTGGCAGCTTTTTGATGAGCTTTATTGGAGGCTTAGAGATGATTTAAAGACAAGCGAATGAATTTACCGTGTAAATGGACAAGATAGAACTTAGTTCGGGGATTAATAGGCAGCTTTATGATCAGCTTGCTAGGCGGCTTTATTGGCAGCTTTATTGGCAGTTTCGTTTGAAACTTGATAGGCAGCTTGGAGAAGATTTAAATGTTACGAAATGACCGATAAAATATACGTTTTTGATGCAGAGTTTAACTCTCTCACACCCGACATAATCCATGTCCTGACATACGCATTTAAGGACACTAACTCTAATGCTTGGCGAACAGTGTCCATAACAGATCATGATCGTATGCGCAAATTCTTAACACAAGAGAACGCAACCTTCATAGGACATAATATTATTCAATTCGATATCCCCGCCCTCGAAAAAATCCTCAACATAAAAGTCCCTAAAAGCAATCGCTTCATAGACACATTATCCCTTTCGTGGTATCTTTACCCCGATATGAAAAAACATAGCTTATCCACACATGGAGCATTCTTAGGAATGCAAAAAATAGATATAGACAATTGGGAAAACCTGCCACTCAACGATTATATCCGTAGATGCGAACGAGATGTAACCATAAACATACTTATGTACGAAAATATGATGGCTGACTTCAAAGAACTCTATAACGAAAAACCATTCCACCATGTCATACAACGCCTAAGCTTCAAAATGAAATGCTTAGCCATGCAAGCCAAAAACCCCTTCAAGTTAGATTTAGAGTTCATATATGATATACTCCCAAAACTCAAATCCAATTTAGATGAAATGCACTACGAGCTTAAACAGGTCATGCCTAAAGTACCCGAATACGCTTCCATAAAAAGACCTTCAGTTATGTACCTAAAGAACGGCAATTTATCGAATCCGGCGGGGAAATTCCTGAACCTATATTTCAAAGACAACATTCCCATCACCGAAATGCACCGCGATACAGCCAAATACTCTAATAACTACCCAGAAGAAATTAAATACATAAAGAAATATAAAGACCCCAACCCCGATTCAGATATCCAGCTAAAGAGCTGGCTAAAGAGTTTAGGATGGATACCTTGCACATACCGAATGGAATTAAAAGGAGACACTAAGCACTTCATAGAACTTATTCTAACCAAAGATAAAGCCCTAACCCCGTCAGTTCAGTCCTTAGTCTCCAAATATCCCCAAGTCCAACTGTTAGAACATACAGGTATATTAAGTGATCGAATAGCCACGATCCAACGATTTGTTGATAAGGCTATCCGCTCTTCCAATCCTAAGCACAACTCCATAGAAAGAGACCACATCATCTCTACCGCAGGTGGCTTCACCAATACCCTACGCATAAAACATACTGTTGTAGCTAACCTGCCCAAAGTCAGAGCAGCCTATGGGCAATATATTCGCAGATCGCTGATCCCAGACGACAATATGGAGCTTTGTGAAGCCGATATCAAAAGCCTAGAAAACACTACCCGCAATCACTTTATATTTCATTATGATAGACCCTATGTTGACACAATGAGTTCACCTGACTATGACAGCCACTTGGATCTTGCCGTATCGGCGGGGATAATGACTGAACATGAGGTAGCTTTTTATAAATGGTATAAGAATAAATAAATGGACAAGATAGAACTTAATTCGGGGATTAGTAGTCGTCTTTATAGGCAGCTTGATAGGCCGCTTTATTTGCAGATTGATAGTCCGTTTTATTGGCAGCTTAGTTGGCAGCTTTATAGGCAGCTTGGAGATGATTTAAAGACAAGCGAATGAAACAGATATATCTTACACCTATAGATATTAACAAAGCCACTATTCAATTTGGATCGACCTATTGGGTGGTATATAGGATACTTGGCACTAAACTCTACTCACAAATCATGCCAGTGCGTGAATCGTCTCGATACTTCGTATTGTCTCGATTTCACAATCGTCTCGATACCACAATCCGCGGAATAAAGTAATGAATAAAATACACCTCAACCCCTGTAGTAAACCCTCCATTACCAACTACCTGTATACCGATATGCCAAAATCAACCTACATTAAATACTCCTTAAATACGAAAGCCCCTTCTCAACCATGACTGTAATTAACTACTATTATATATTACAGATGGATTTATAATATATACACATATAACTGCCTTTTTCTTACCCCCACTTAATATATCCCCAACCACCCTGCTACGTATCCCCGAAGATAGATTTTTTGCGCAATGTATCACTTTTAGATACTTTTCGCAAACTATTACTTACGCGCCCAGATAAGGGGTATACCTCCACAACTCTGTGTCCTCGTCCGGTACTTGCGTGTCTACGTCCGTGCGGCAAATACCCTCCACAACTTGTGTACTCCCGTCCGTGGAGCAAACCACTACACACAATCTGTGCGTCCCCCTCCGGTACTTGCGCATCTACGTCCACGGGATACACCCCGCACGCCCCCTGGGCAATGGATCGTTTTTTGGATCCCCCGGGTTGATAGTGGCGGGGTATATAAATTGAGTAGATATAATAGATAACAGATGTATGAGAATATATTAACAAGGATTGGGGGCTGTTTGGGCTTTTGGTTTGGGAATTAGGCAGGGGATCGCGGGCCAATAGGGCAAAGGGTTGAGGGATATAACTACTTATGGGTAATTTTGGGATAATTTTGGGAAATGGCAAAAAAGATTTGCGGCATAAGCCGACATAAACGGTTGGGTATCAGTGCATTGATATATTATAAAAAAGTATGTTTTAAAAATACCTAGTTATGGGTATCGGTTATTCGGTTGTGCTGTATGTATATTTGTATCATCAATCGGAAGTGATTGAGCGATAAGAGGAAATCGGAAGATAGAAAGGTTTTGACCTTGTAAGTGCCGGTTGAATCTGATCTGAAAATGAGTTCTTTGAAACATCGCATTGACTTACTACAATGATACGAGGCATGGACCGTACAACGGGGCGCAAAAGTGGGTATAATGTAGGTAAGTCAATCCAGTGGCAAAAATAGGCAACAATGCAGGCAACACAATGCCGAAATGTTGGTAAAATGCGCTTGTTTGTTCGTGAACAAATCAACAAGTTGAACAGAAAACGATCTATATAGTGGCTATGTAAGTTGCTTAGCTGGTTGAGATACAACTATATATAATACAATTAAGGTAATAATAAGCAAGTGGTTAAGGTAGCCACTTTAATTGACAATCTTCCATTGTCCGGCTTATGAGCCTATAATTAAGAAGAATAAAAGAAGCCCTTGCCGCAATATAGTGATATATGTGCAAGCTGATCGAATCAGCGCAAGGGTACAATTATTAAATAACTAACTAAAAAATAGGAATATGTTAGTCTTTATATTGTTATCACTGTATGCCTGTGTAAGGCACGAATGTAAGAAGTAAGTTATTAATTAACATCCCGCGCTCATCGGGTTTATGAGCTTAAATTTATAGTTATGAAAGTTAGAAAAATGCAATCTAATAGGGGCAATGATGTTCCTAATCATTTTGTCATAGAGACAGACAACGGCAGAATGTTTCAAAGTTATTCATCCAATATTGCCTTTATTGACAATAATGGTCAAGTTACATTGGGCAGGAATTGGGATTATTCCAAAACAACGGGCAAATATAGGAATATATTTTTGGGTGAATCGAAAAAAGAGACCCAAGAAAAGTTAGATTCAGGCAAACACCTCTACAATCCTGATTTATAGCCGCGCCGCGCCGTATTCAGAGCAATATTTTGTGCTGTCTGTAATATAGCGGGTTTATTCTGACCTTGTGCAAGTGAATGTATTATATTGCAGTATAGTATATTGTATAATTATTAAAATACAAAATAAATACAAATGAAAAAGAAAAGCTTGACCCAGTGGATCAAAGAAAACAGGCCCGAAATAGATCGCTGCATCAGGGCAGTAGTACCGGATTGCAGAATTAACGATTCAGAACGTCGTATGTGGGTACTTAACGACGAAGGTCTGTATCGATGGGCACGTTCAGAGCGCGTTAATATTTAAACATGGAATACATATTTTGCAACTCAATAGACGGCATGCCGTTGGGCTACCATATCCACATAAACAAGGCAAATTCAATGCCTTTTAGTGCCATTTGTGAACATATTGACAATGTAATGTCAATCAAACTTTACAAAAAGTACTCTAAAGCATACATTTATCCGGCACATGATGCCGCCATTTTAGTCGAATAGCCCTATTTCGCATTTAGATGCGTTCTGACGGTGCTTTGTTTCTAACCACGTCCGAACATGGTCAATGCCTCGATCGTCGATTGTGGCGCATTGTAGGGGCCAAACCCCAGGCGTAGGTATGTAGCGTGCCTTGTATTTGTGTAAAAATGGGTAGGTGTTCAATACTGAGGGATTTGAAGCCATTTGGTTTTGCTTTTTTGAATTAATTAACTTTAAAATAAATAAAATATGGCTACCATTAAAGAAACGTATGTCATTGCTTACAATGTAGGTATTGACAGATTAGTCAAAGATAGCGACATTATCTTTGAGTGCAAGGGCTACATTAACCGAACTGATCTAATTAATTCAAGCAGGCAATACTGTCAAGCTAATAACTTTAATAAGGTTAAGATACTTAGTGTTGATTATAGTGATAAGGTTAGTGTAGAGGAGATTGTTATTCAATGATTCATCCCGCGGTCAACGGTTTTTGGCCATTAAATAAAACTAATATGGGAAAGTCGATAATTTGTAATTTTGCAGTTCATTTAAGTGACGGTAATATTGAGTATATTACAGGCGCTATGAGTTTTAAAGAATGTTTGAGCCAATTATTAAGCCAGCGCCAATATGACATTGATACGAATAAAAAAAGCATTGTTAATAGGGCCTATATTTGGGCACAAACTAAGAAGGGAAGGGATATGCTTAGAGGAAGTGATTATATTACTATGTATATAGATGGGAGGAAAGAGTTTAATATTATTCAATAATTTTACCCACGACTTTGAAAATTACCCTATATTTGTAAATTGCAGCCAATTTTGGCAATAACTAACTAAACAAATAAAGATGCGAACTGCTGAAGTACGATTATTCAAATTCAACGAACTATCAGATATGGCAAAAGAAAGGGCAATCAATAAGTGTCGAGAATCTGAACATTATATGGATTATAACTGGTATGAATATATCTTTGATGACTTCAAAGAGGATAACAAAAAATACTTTGATATTGACAAAATATACTTTTCGGGGTTTTGGTCACAAGGCGACGGCGCTATGTTTGAGTATTCAGGCATAAATAAAGAGTTAATAAATGAATTTTGGAATACATTAAAAGTCAGTCCATTGAGGCTGCAATGGCTTAAAAGCCAGGTATTATTATCAGGATCGGGGAAACATAGAGGATTTTATTACCACGAGAATTCCTGCGAACATTCACTATGCTATGAACTCAATTCAACCCATGCTGAGAATTTAGATAATTTTAGCCAATTTTGTTATTCATTTAACGACACGTTTGAAGAGTTTATCATTAATAAATATAAGGATATTTGTATAGATTTGTATAATATGCTGGAATCTGGATATGAGAATATGACCTCTGATGAAGTCGTTGCGGAACATTTAGAAATAAACGAGTATGAATTTGACATTTACGGTAATATTCAATAATTCTTTCCGCGGTTTTGGAATTACCCTATATTTGTAAATTGCAGCCAATTTTGGCAATAACTAAATAACCAAAAATAATATGAAAAATCTAAATATGAATGAGGCTGGTATATTAGGATACCTTACGGAATCCGGCGCTCTGTATCATACACATCAAATTATAGGTCTTAATTTAATTACTGGTATGTTTCATAATCCATTAGGTAAATTAGAACGGTTGCCAAAGAGTGAAGTAACAAGGTATCTAATAAATCAAAGGAAAAGTAACATAACAGAGAAGGCGCTCAATTCGTTTATTAACGAATTAAATAACGAGTTATGAATTTGCCGGCGATTTGAAAATCACCCTATTTGTGAATTGCAGCCAATTTTGGCAATAACTAACTAAACAAATAAAGAAACGAATATGAATTTGACATTTACGGTAATATTCAATAATAATTAAGTAACTATTTATTAAACTAAATAAATTAAAATGAAAGCAGAAATCAAGAAAAAAGATGGTTTTGACGTACTTTGCGTTGAGATACCAATTCAAAAAAGACCATCAGCAAGCGGGAAAACAACGGTTGTAGCCTCGACAAACGGCAATCAACCAACCACTGTAATGATTGACGGCAAACCTGTTGTAATAGGCCTAAACGCCTACATCAAGTAGATAATAACACTATGTGAACCCCTTGACAAACTATTAACTAAACAACTAAAATTAAATAATATGAAAA
>JAIBBA010000228.1 GCA_019694895.1 Chitinophagales bacterium | reverse complement strand
AGCCATTCGCGAAAATTACTCTTAGGGTCGGAGAGGGGAGTGATGAATTTTAATAGTCTATCGTAGTCGAACACAAATAAGAATCGCGTGTCATATTGCTCCTGATAAGCGATATAATGATCTATTGCCGTGTCACCCAGCGTATATAACCATGTTTTGACTGGAAAAAGACCTAGAACCTTTTCATTGGGGTCTTGACGACTTAAATCCAACAGATCTGATCGCAGGGCATTTGTATCAACACCGGTGAAGCTGGTATCTGTAAACACCAACTCGGCTCCCTGATACAAGAATTCGTCGTTTTGCAGATATTTAGTAGAATTGCAGCCCGTAACAAACACTGCAATCACCGCGATGAGGCAGACCAGTGTGACGCGGTTAACGCTATGTTGACGAAGGCGCAGATAAAACATCTCCAGGGCTTGAAACTAAAAAAGTATCGCCAAAATTATGAGGATTTCGTGATTGAAGGCGAGAAGTTAGTAACGGAAGCCTTGTTGGAAAACGTTTATCCTGACCTATTAATAGCCACTGCCGATTGGTTACAGGCGAATCGAAGATCTATTCCCGAAGCCGTTCAGGTTGTTGAAACTTCAATGGCGGACATAGAAAAAATATCATCACTCAGCACGCCTCAACCTGTGCTGGCACTGATGAAGAAAAAAGAAGTATCCATTAACACAATCGATATTACCCAAAAATGGAGCCTCGCTTTAGATGGCATCAGTGATCCGGGAAACTTCGGAACAATACTGAGAACGGCAGATTGGTTTGGAATTGATACGGTTCTTTGCAGCAATGATTGCGTCGACCTGTATAATCCCAAAGTGATTCAGAGTACCATGGGTTCAATATTTCGTATGTCGGTATGTTATTTTGATCTACACGATTATCTTGCATCTTGCAATCTTCCAAAATACGCCGCTGTTCTTGATGGCGAAATGCTCGATAACCACATTTGGCCTGAGAAGGGAGTGCTGGTCATCGGGAGCGAATCTCACGGCATATCATCAAAAGTATTGGCAACTTGCAATCATGCCATTACAATCCCTTCATACGGTAAATCTGAAAGCCTAAATGCCGCTATCGCAACAGGTATATTACTGCATGATATTAAGCGATAAATCTCGCTTTGCTGATTACTCGTTTTTATAAATATTCGGGTTCTCACCTTCGCGCTTAGGCGTGTAATCCGGAGGTGCATCCATAGTTCTGTCAAACACCTGATCCTTATAACGCCAAAGACCTCGTTTGAAATAAAAGCCCACATAGGTGCCGTCGGGAATATAGGTGAAGTAAATTCCTTCCGACATCGGGTTTTCCGGTCGCAAGTAGCTGATCACAATCATTTTTAGCTGCTCATCGTAATTCAACACAGGCGAGGCATCTTCTTTGTATTCTATGATTATGCGCGTCTGTGGGTTGATGTCATCCTTCGCCAAAAACATCGGATATCCAAACATCGGAACACCCATTTCATTGAATGTAAGCACATCTACCATCTTTTTATTGCTCCACATGTCATTGCCGTCCCAACCAAATAAAAAGTAGTAGGTCTTGCCCTTGTATTTCTTTTGGGTGATGTTATAATACAGACAGCCATACCAGCTGTTTGCCGATAAAAGTGTATCCTCCGGATTCCCTATAAACATACTCATGTCGATGAGCGGAGTAATATCCAACGCACTGGAATTGCGCTGTATGGCACCATAATAACGATGACTATGGTCCTTCATCTGCATTTGCCAGGTCAATATCCTGAATGTATTGTCAGGTGCATTTACGACCGACATTGTAGGTACAGAATCAAAGGCAAATTGGTATGAATTGGGGGTTTTGAGGGCGGTTTTCAGCATTTTAAGGAAGATAATGCATGATTGCTCGCGCATTTCCCAATGCGGACTCTGTACAACCGAATCACCTATCCATTTGAGCGTGTCCTGATAGGCCAATAGCTTCGTCATATCCTCCGGCGTTATTTCCTTATCACTTTTTTGTGCATAGGATGCCGTTGAAATAAGCAGCAGTAAAAAGGCTACAATAGATTTACGCATAGATCATGTTTGGCAAAAAAAATGCCCGAGTGCAAAACTCAGGCATTATAATGCAAATTTCATCTCATTTATTGTGTCGCAGGATGTGAATAATCCATGCTATACTGCAATTATATACGCTCAATCACGATGGCACTCGCGCCACCGCCACCATTACAGATACCGGCACAACCATAGCGTGCATTGTTATTCATCAAGGCACTCAACAAGGTAATGGTGATGCGTGCTCCGGAAGAACCGATAGGGTGACCAATTGAAACGCCACCACCATAGATATTGGTTTTCTGGTGTGAAATGTTCAATTCCTTCATATTGGCGAGTGCTACAACTGAAAAGGCCTCGTTGATCTCGAAATAATCGATATCACTGATCTGCAAACCCGCTGCTGCAATAGCTTTTGGCATTGCTTTTGCGGGAGTAGTAGTGAACCACTCCGGTGCCTGTTGGGCATCAGCAAAGGCCAATATTTTCGCCAAAGGCTTGATACCCATGGCTTCTGCGCGTTCCTTGCTCATCAACACCACCGCTGAAGCACCATCGTTGAGGTTGCTGGCATTGGCTGCGGTGATAGTTCCGTCTTTTTCGAAAGCCGGAGCCAATGTAGGAACCTTATCGAACTTAACTTTTGTGTAATCTTCATCCTCTGAAACCACTATCGGGTCGCCTTTTCGCTGTGGGATCACAACCGGAACGATTTCATGTTTGAAAGCACCTGTTTTCCATGCTTCTGCAGCACGTTTGTAGCTCTCAATAGCGTAATTGTCTTGGTCTTCACGAGAGAATTTATACTCGCGGGCACATGTTTCGCCGCATGAACCCATGTGTTTGTTCCCATAAGGATCCCAGAGACCGTCTTTAATCACACCATCAACAACTTCGCTATGTCCCAGTTTCGCACCCCAGCGCTCTTTGGTGAGGTAATAGGGCACATTGCTCATGCTCTCCATACCACCCGCAACTACGATGTCATTGGTTCCCAGCATGATAGATTGCGCACCGATCATAATGGCCTTCATTCCTGAAGCACATACCTTGTTGATGGT
>JAIBBA010000110.1 GCA_019694895.1 Chitinophagales bacterium | reverse complement strand
CTCCATCTCCTATCGTCGATAGAGAGGGAGCTGATTGCGCTTCGGAATTAAAATATTGCAAAGCAATAAATTGCATTCCCTATTAACGCGCCAGCGTTAAAAGCCCATCACACTTGCTAATTTGCTAACTCTCAAACTTGCTCACTTTGACGAGCGTCTTCATGCAAGCACATTCCCAATTAGCTAATCTGCTAATTCCCAAATTTGCTAATTCCCCACCACTTGCTAACCTGCTAACCCTCAAACTTGCTAACCAACCATCCTTTTTTCCTCTTATTTTTACCACATGTATCTATACAACGTCACCATAAAAATTGAACAATCCAGAGCCGACGAGTGGCTTACCTGGATGCGCGAGAAACATATCCCTGATGTAATGGCTACCGGTTTCTTTGTGGAATATCGACTTTGCCGTCTGGTTGACGACGGTGATATGGAAGGAATGACCTTTGTTGTGCAATACACACTCAACAATTTGGATGATTTCCTGACCTATAAACTTACATCTGGGCCCTCATTACAGCGCGATACTCAGGAAAAGTTTGGCAATGATTTCTTCGCCTTTCGCACCCTGATGGAGATTATTTGAAACGCTCCTGCTAAACATTTCACCGAATTAGCTGTTTCATTCGCTTATATCAATTATGGCCGAAAGAAAGCATATAATAGTGATAGGCGCAGGATTCAGTGGGATTTCCGCTGCATGTGCCTTGGCAGCGAAGGGATATTCAGTTACCATTTTAGAAAAAAATGAATCGGCAGGAGGCAGATGCAGTGTTTTTAGCGAACAAGGCTTCACCTTCGATATGGGACCAAGTTGGTATTGGATGCCCGATGTGTTTGAATGGTTTTTCAATACTTACGGATCCTCCGTTGAGCAGCAATATGCACTCAAGCGATTAGATCCTGGCTATCGTATTGTTTTCGGACCCGGCGATGTGATGGAAATTCCGGCATCCACTTCGGAATTAAAGGCACTATTCGAATCAATAGAACCGGGGTCAGGAATTCAATTACAGAAATTTCTCGACGACGCTGCCTACAAATATGAAGTAGGCATGAAAGATCTCGTTTTTCGGCCCTGCAATAGTATTATGGAGTTTGCCGAGCTGAGGATGGTAAAGGCATTGTTTACGATGCAATTATTCACATCTCTGCGCAGTGAGGTATATGCCAAATTTAAAAATGAACGCATCAGAAAAATTCTTGAATTCCCTGTTTACTTTCTTGGAGCATTGCCATCAAATACACCCGCACTTTATTCGATATTAAATTATGCCGATCTTGTTTTAGGCACCTGGTATCCAATGGGCGGTATGTATAAAATAATTGAAGGCATGCAGCGTGTAGCTGAAGGACTAGGTGTACAATTTCAGTTTAATAGCCCGGTTGAAAAAATTATTGTAGAGGAAGGCAGATCAACAGGCGTCAAAGTCCATGGTGATTTTATTGCCGCGTCAGGAATAATAGCAGCTGCAGATTATCATCACGTTGAACAGAAATTGCTGGACCAGCCGTATCGCAATTATGATGAAACATATTGGGATAAAAAGATCTTTGCACCTTCTGCTATTATATATTACTTAGGTGTAAAGGGAAGAGTTAAAAATTTGCTGCATCACAATTTATTTTTCGATCAGAGTTTTGAACAATTTGCTGATGAAATATATACCGATCCAAGGTGGCCTGAACAACCGCTATTTTATGTCTCGGCACCATCAGTAACTGACCCGACTGTAGCGCCTGCCGGAGATGAAAATCTCTTCATTTTGGTTCCTGTTGCTGCCGGACTCAAGGATACTGCAGAACTAAGAGAGGAATACTATCATAAAGCAATGGACCGGCTTGAAGCACATTGCGGTGAAGAAATCAAATCAAGAGTGGTTTATAAGAGGGAGTTTGCTCCCGGAAACTTTGTCGACAGATATAATGCTTGTAAAGGGAACGCCTACGGATTGGCCAATACCCTCATGCAAACCGCCATCTTTAAGCCAAAAATGCGTAACAAGCGGGTAAGGAATCTTTGCTACGCGGGACAGCTGACTGTTCCCGGCCCCGGTGTGCCACCATCACTCATATCAGGGTATGTAGCTGCTCAGGAGATGGAAAAACTTGTTGGACATTGATCCGGTCAGTGAACAATTCCGTATTTAATTAGTTTTAATGTCCTAATCAGGCGTATGTTACATCTATTCCACGAATCGTCATTCACCTGCAGTCGCAAGGTAACTGAGCTGTATAGCACTTCCTTTACATTGGGTATTAAAGCCCTCGACCGCCGATACCATGACGCTATTTATGCTATCTATGGATTTGTTCGCTACGCCGATGAAATTGTTGATACCTTTCACGATTGGGATAAACAAACCCTTTTACTAAGATTTAAGGAAGACACCTGGAGTGCACTCGATGAAAAAATTTCATTGAACCCGATATTACACGCTTTTCAACTTACTGTACATAAATATCAAATTGACAGAAATTTGATAGATGCATTCTTGCACAGCATGGAAATGGATCTTCATATGTCGAATTATAAACAACATCATTATGAAGAATACATTTATGGCAGTGCTGAAGTTGTGGGTCTAATGTGTTTAAAAGTATTTTGTGAAAACGATGAAACGCATTATCAAAAACTAATTCAACCTGCCAGATTTCTTGGTGCTGCATTCCAGAAGGTGAACTTCTTAAGAGATCTTCAATCTGATTATAAGGATAGAGGACGTGTATATTTTCCAAATGTTGATTTCGAAAATTTCTGTGAACGTCAGAAAACACAAATTGAGCAAGAAATCGCAAATGACTTTGATGAAGCCTACAAAGGAATAAAGCAATTGCCGGAAGGTGCAAAATTCGGTGTTTATCTGGCGTATAAATACTATCTCGAGCTTTTCAAAAAAATCAGAAGCACAGAACCCGAAGCTGTTATGCAAACAAGAATAAGAGTGTCAAATCCAAAAAAAATCGGATTGTGGGCATCTCTTTACCTGCGTTCAAATGTTTTAGGTATCTATGCACCATGAACCAGAGTTACCTGTATCTGCTGATCAATACAGGCACCATCCTGTTTCCATTTCTCTTCAGTTTTGAATCCAGAGTGCGTTACGTCAATTGGTGGAAATGGCTGTTTCCGTCTATGTTCATCACGGCTCTTGTATTCTTAACCTGGGATCAAATATTTACAGTCAATGGAGTTTGGGGATTTAATGACCGCTATATTACCGGCGCCCATTTCATGAATTTACCGATAGAAGAAATATTATTTTTCTTCACTGTTCCTTATGCAAGTATTTTCATTTACGCTTTTACAAATACAATTTGGCCCGACACACCAACTTTAGACAAATATGCAAACAAGATAAGCTATGCAATGCTGACTATCGCTTTAATCCTCTTGGTTGCAAATTACAATAAAGCGTATACTGCGTTGAATTGCGGATATGCTGTTGTATTGCTATGCATTCAGTTGTTTTTGGTAAAAGGCACATACATGGGGAAATTTTATCGATTTTACCTTTGGCACCTGATCCCCTTTTTTATTGTGAATGGAATTTTAACCGGGTGGGGAATTGCCGAAGAAGTAGTTTGGTATAATAATCATGAAAACCTTGGAATCAGAATGGGCACCATCCCCATAGAAGATTCTTTGTACAGTTTCAGCCTTATGCTCATGAATATTATGCTGATCGAAGGATTCAAATCCCGTTTGAAAAAAAAGAATGCCCTGATTGGTGCATGATGAACACAAGACCAATAACTTTGTTATAACTACCGATGGACATCATCATTAATATTATTGCCTTTCTTGCAGCCTTTGCTTTCATGGAGGCTTTTGCGTGGTTTATGCATAAGTATATCATGCATGGTGTAGGCTGGTTCTTGCATCGCTCCCATCACGAACCTCGCCACGGCAGGTTTGAATTGAATGACCTGTACGCCATCATTTTTGCAGCACCTGCAATCTATTTGATGTATATCGGGTCGCCGGCTTATAATTGGATTTTTTGGGTGGGAACAGGGATTTCCGTATACGGATTATGCTACTTTGGCTTTCACGATGTGCTTGTTCATCGTCGTATGAAACACCATATGCGTCCTGAAAGTAAATATATGCAACGTATAATCCGTGCCCACAAAATTCATCATAAAAAATTGGGACGTAAAGACGGAGAGGCATTCGGCTTCCTGTTTGCCTTACCTAAATATGATGTGAAAAAAACGAACGCTGATAACGAAGAATAATATTAATATTATTTTTTGATGAAAGGCAAACTGCACTGCGCACTTTCATTTCGCCATCTTATGATATAATTTGCTGTCGGTAATTGATGTATGTCGATGGTGTTATCTCCCGACACCACTTCTCGACGTTCAACAACATGCCCTTGCATATCAACAATATCAATAATACCACTTAATGTACAATTGATAGAAATATTATCATATCCCGGATTCGGTGAGATACTGAAATTTGCTGTTACGACCTGATTGCTGATTCCAACTCCTGAACCGCCGTCTTGCATAAAACGCACAAGTGCAAAATCATTGTTAGGCCCGTTATCGCTATATCCTGCAACTACAATTTTCCCATCGCTTTGTACATCAATAGCCTGAATACAGTCCGCGTCATCGCCAATGGCAATTGTAAGCATGCCATTCCCGCTAAAAGTATTATCAAGTGATCCGTCGGCATTATATCGCAATAATGCCATATCCCAATCATAACCATTCCATCTGTTTCCGCCAACAAGAAATCTTCCATCGGCTAGCAGATACATGGCGTATGCATGATCATCGCGATCAGTTGCTATATCAGTCTTCACCAATCCATCGGTACCAAATTCAGTGTCAACTGACCCATCGCTATTAAATCTTATGATGGCAATATCTGTTTTCCAATCGGTGTATGAGAATCCGGATACAAGTATTTTACCATCAGGTTGTAATTCCATGGCATAGCTTTCGCCCTGTATCATAGGGACAGGTGTTAACACTAGGCCCGCATCACCGAAAGTATCATCTAAAGAACCATCTTCATTATAACGGGCTAACGCAAATTGATAATCTGCTGTTGTGCCAACATAACTATAACCTGCGAGAATCATTTTGCCGTCAGGTTGAACAGCTAAGGCATAGCTTTGATCGTGGCGATTTACGGGAAAAACAGTATACACTTTCCCACCGGTTCCAAAAGTAGGATCAAGGTCTCCTTCCGGCGTAAGACGTATAATGGCGAAATTATGTTTCAAACCATCATTGCGATAACCGGAGGCGACAATTTTTCCATCGGGCATAACGTACACTGCTCTGGCCCAATCGTCCATACCTCCAAAATCAGTGATAAAAATGCCATCATCAGAGAAAGCCGGATCAAGACTGCCATCTGCTCTATAACGTAACACAGCAAACTTATAACCAGAATCGAAAAAGCCACACCCGGCTACCACTATCTTACTGTCAGGTTGTCTTGCCAGAGCAAATGAAAAGTCGCTGTAATCTACACCCAAATCGAGCGTTACAGTGCCATCTCCACCCCAGACCGGATCAAGGGTTCCGTCGGTGTTGTATCGGGCGATGGCAATATCAGTTGTTAATGCCGGGCCAATTCCCGCCTGACCTGCAGCCAGTATTTTACCATCAGGCTGAATCAATACTGCATATGCAATATCATTACCGCCAAAATCAAGTGTTACAATACCATCACCACCAAATGATGGATCCAATGCATCCTGAGCACTTGCAATAAATCCGCTAAAAATTATGCAGGAGAGGAGAATTCTTTTCATGAATGTCTGACTAATAAAATTGACCTCAGATAAGCCTGAGAATATTTTTTTTATAAAAATACATACTTATTAGCAAAACCCCTGCGGAAATACCTGTTAAAACCAGCGCATTGCCAACTATAGCTTCCAAACCCGCCTGGCGCCAAAAGATATCGTAAAACCCCTGAATGCTCCAATAGTTAACAGAAACAACTGCAGCATTTTGCATAAAAACCGGCATAATGAAAAGGGGAATCATGCTACCGCCAACAGCACTCATAAATAATATCAGAATAGTACTTAACGAATCCGCCTGTTTTCGGGTGGTAACCAAACTTGCCAGCAATACACCAAAAGCAGAACATGCCAGCGAGGTTGCCAAAATCATAATTATTAGTGCCGGTATATTGATGAATATATCTAATCCAAATGCCAGCCATGAAAATAAAAACATGATGGTTAATTGAAATACCGCAATAACCAAAGCAGTTATCATTTTGCCAAATAATAATCCATATGGATGCATGGGAGTTTGAAGCAATCTGCGCAACACACCACTTTCCTTTTCATCCAACATACTCTTGCCAATACTGCTCACACTAAATAATAACATCATAATTGCCGTGCCTGCCACCGCCTGAATTAACCCCCAATTACTTTCGGCATCACCCACTACTTCCTGCATGCTTATTAATTGTTCATGATTTTCTTTCTGCAATAAATTTTCTTCAAGTGATGTTCGAATTGAATCCTGCACATTTGGCGGCATATTACTAAACGATTGCTGCATAATTTTATTAATGCCTCTATGTGCATCTACCGACCCCTTCATTGCCGACAATCTGCTTGTAAGTAATTGTTGCAACACACCAATCTCCATTACTCTGCTTTGATCGTATTGCAAAACAACCGGCAAATCTTCACCCGTTTGCAAAGCCATTTCAAATCCTTTGTTGATTACGACCGCCGCCATTTCATCGCCACTTTTAATATTAGCAGTAGCGTCTTCCGCCGTAGTTGACAAACAAGCAATTCCCGGAATAGTATCCAACATGGCAATAAGCGATTTACTTGAAGTCGTTTGATCTGCATCAACATATAATACATGTATTGGCGCCGGATCTTCATCATCTTGCCCTATTCCGCCAAATGCAAACGCGAACATGGTGATTAAACCTATTGGCAACAATAAAGACAAAAACAATCCACGCTTATCCTTAAAGAAAATATAAATATCTTTTTTAGCAATAGTCCACATACGAATTATATTAATCCCGCAACTGGCGTCCGGTTAGGTTAAGAAAAATACTTTCCAATCCGGCATCGTGAATATCTATTCCTGTGATGTCGATTCCCCCTTCAGTACACAACTGCACAACATCATGTAAACGCTTTCGAGCCTGTGGCGTAACTACAGTCATCATTTGCGGCTCCGGAAAAGAAATAACATAATTACCAAGCTTGCTTACCGCTTCACCGGTAAAATGAATTACAATATTCTCCTCCTGCGCGTGTGCTTTTTTCAATTCATCAAGTGATCCTTCAGCAATGATTTTACCTTTATCAATAATGCCAATTTTATCACACATACGCTCAGCTTCTTCCATATAGTGTGTGGTATATAAAATTGTTTTTCCCTGATGATGTAATTCATCAAGCAGCTCATAAATTTTATTCCTGCTTTGAGGATCTATACCAACTGTTGGTTCATCCATGACAATTAAACCGGGATCATGCATGAGTGCGGCAGCAATATTCACACGACGCTTCATTCCTCCGGAATAATTTTTTACAATATCATGCCTGCGGTCCGCCAACCCTACCCAATCAAGCAAAAATGCTGCACGATCTTTTCCGGTCTTCCCATGAACTGCATATAGATTACCCCAAAAAATCAAATTCTCTAATGCGGTTAATTCATCGTATAAGGCAATCTCCTGTGGCACAATACCCATGTGCATTTTTACGGATGCGTGCTCATAAACGCCTAATCCATCAACTGAAATTTTACCGGAATCGGGAGGCAATATGCTGCTGATCATCTGAATTGTAGTAGTTTTACCGGCACCATTCGGGCCAAGTAATCCATAAAACATTCCCTTGGCTATCGATAGCGAAATGCCATCAACAGCAACATGATCGCCGAACGACTTGGTGAGGTTAGAAATGGTTAGCATATTGGAATTGACATTGTAAAGCTAAGTCTTATTATTCACTCAAAATTAGTCATGTAATATGGAACCCGATATTAAAATCGAATACCTCGACTGGGACAGCCGGTTCTTCGGTTTTAAAATCGGTCGCCTTGAATTACAAAGCACCTGCATAATTACCGAACATCAAGTAGGGAACTGGCGTTCAGAAGGCTACACTTGTTTGTATATTGATAGCGCAACGGAGGTCGAAATTAGCAACAGGTCATCCGCTACATTAAATCCTATGAGCTCGCGATGTCTGCTTCAACGCGAAACCCGTGCACCTCAATTAAATCCCGAAGTGAAAATTTTAACACAAGTGACAGATGGCATTATTGAACTTGGAATACATGCCGGAAAGCACTCCAGATTTATGTGTGATGATCATTTCAATAAGAAAAAAACAACTGCTCTGTATGCCATGTGGATACGTGAATCACTTCATGGGAAAATGGGCGATGAAATTTATTTTATTGGAACAGAAATTAACCCCTTGGGGCTGATAGCCTTCACAAATAAAAAAAGCCATATGCAAATCGGGTTATTAGCCGTTGCTCCCGGTATGCGAAATCAGGGGATTGCCAAAAAATTATTGACCGCCTCCGATCATTTTGCAAATGCATATCAATTGCCGGTCATGAATTTATATACGCAAGGAAATAATATCGCAGCGCAACATTTGTTTGCTCAGGATGGCTTTACTCAAATTTCATCCATTAACCAATTTCATTTATGGATGTAAACACATTGCCCGCCTATACTAAATTTCAACTTGCCTTGCGCAATGGTCAAGATAAAGAAGAAATCTGGATTGCCTATAAGGGCTTGATTTACGATGTCACCCCTTCGCGTTTATGGCGAAATGGCAAACACTACGAACACTTTGCCGGACAAGACCTTACCGACGAGTTAAAAGACGCCCCACACACAGAAATCACACTGCAAAAATTCAATATTATTGGTCGCCTTATCCCTTGATAGAAAATTTGGATAGCGTTGAAAACATCTTCACACGCTTCGCAATCTCAGGCTTTTTGAGAGCCAATAATTTTTCAGGACCAAACTCCTCCACGCAAAACGATGCCATTGCGCTGCCATAAACAATTGCGCGTTTCATATTGGAAAACGACAATGTTTTGCTTTGAGATAAATAGCCCATAAATCCACCCGCAAAAGTATCACCGGCACCTGTTGGGTCAAATACTTCTTCCAATGGAAGCGCCGGAGCAAAAAACACTTCTGAACCGGAAAATAATAAAGCACCGTGTTCACCTTTTTTTATAATCAGTGTTTTAGGACCGTTCTTCATGATTTTTTTTGCAGCCTTTACAACACTATATTCACCTGTTAACTGACGAGCCTCTTCGTCATTAATAATTAACACATCCACCATCTTAAGCACTTTATCTAAAGCAGGACGCGCAATATCCATCCAGAAATTCATAGTATCCATCGCAATTAATTTCGGGCGCGATTTTAATTGCTCTATCACACGAATCTGTAAATTAGGATCTATGTTTCCAAGCATTAACATGTTGGGCTTGCGCAATTTTTCTGGCAACACCGGATTGAAATCTGCCAGCACATTTAAATCCGTACGCAAAGTATCACGTGAATTCATATCCATATGATATTTACCCGACCAGAAAAAAGATTTCTGCCCCTTTATTACCTGCACACCATCTGTGGTAATACCCTTTTTGTTGAATGCTGCAAGTGTTGCCTTCGGGAAGTCGCTACCAACTACCGAAACAATATGTATAGGTTTATAATAATAGCTCGCCGATAATCCGATATAGGTGGCCGAACCGCCTATTACTTTATCACGTTTCCCAAATGGTGTCTCTATAGCATCAAATGCAACTGTTCCAACTACTAATAAACTCATGTCTTATTTTTTGCTGCAAAGTAACGGCAATCCCTTCGTTTCATCAGCTTTCAGAAAAAAATTCCGCGGCATACTTGCAATGCACACGGAAGATTGTAAATTTGCATCCCGTTTCCAGTGAAACATTCCTCAATAGCTCAGCTGGTTAGAGCGACTGACTGTTAATCAGTAGGTCCCTGGTTCGAGCCCAGGTTGGGGAGCAACCCCGGTAGTTTATCTGCCGGGGTTTTGTTTTTTTCGAGTACCTATCATTTTGTATTACTTGAGCCCCCCCAACTTTTTTTGCAATCCTGAAAAAGTAGTAACTTTCCCCTCTTTTAGGGACTCGCATAGCACATGAGGAAATTGACGGCCTTTTTATCGGTAATTTGCTTATCAAGCATATTACCCGCACAGCTTGTTGTAACGCCGGATACAACTATTTGTGCAGGCGGCACCGC
>JAIBBA010000109.1 GCA_019694895.1 Chitinophagales bacterium | reverse complement strand
TCCATCTATTCAGGAGCTGAAGAAATCTGTAACTATTTAGACGATGATTGCGATGGTGTGATAGATGATAACATAGCCTATGTCTGGCAGTATCAGGATGCAGATAACGATTTGTATGGTAATTTGGAAGTAGATACTCTAGCTTGCTTAGATATTCCTGGTTATGTTCCTGACTCTACTGACTGCAACGATCTCAACCCTGACATCTACCCCGGTGCTACAGAAATACTGAACGGTTTGGATGATGACTGCGATGGACAAAGTGATGAAGGGCTTGATGTAGTTGAAAGTATTGTAAACCAATTAGAAATTTATCCAAACCCAACTGAGGGAATTTGTTATATCAAATATGAGGATTGTCAAAATATGTCGATTGCAATTAGAAAAATAGACGGTAGTTTAGTTTACAAGAAAGCGGCGGTGTCTAAGGGCACAATTGAAATAAATATGGTGCAATATGCTGTAGGTATTTACACGGTAGAACTTCAATGTGAATCTGATTTAAAAATCGGACGAATTGTAAAGCAATAAGCTTGAGCAGGTAAACCTATTTACATCAGATTGTACTGCGGTATATCATAAAAGTTGTTTATTTAGCTAAGATGTAAATTTTAAAGTTCATACTCGCCTTAAGCTGGCAGAACAAAGTGCAACGGAATGATAAAAGCTGTGAGCTCGGGGTAAGATAGTCCAGATTACACAAGGTTTGTTTTATTTTTCATCATAACTTAAAGCATAGCGATGTAAAAACAAACAAAGTGACATGAACACAATTCTCATATAATTAAGGATTAATTTTACCATCGAGATGGTCATCAATAAATTCGATAAAATAAGCAGAATTATTTGGATAATGCTTTCTTATATAATCATCGCGTTTTACCTTATCACTTTTGGTAGGATAAGCATTTAAAGTTATACCTATTGCAATTTGCGAAAGCTCCTCCCATCCTTTCATCATTTTTTCACTTTCTCTTTGAAAAGTATTAATCGCAGATTGCAGTGTTGAATCTGTTAATTCTTTACTTTGTCTACGAAATGCTGCTTCTAATTCATCTTTCTGTTTTTGTAATCTTAGGTCTAACGTATCGTTAAGAAGGAGCTTATATTTCTCATAAGAATTTACAAAGTCACTTTGACTTTTTAATAGTGTCTCCATTAATTTAATCTTGTTGCCTTGATAGATGAATGTTAGGACGTAGGCTAGTGTACAAACAGCAAGTATTGAATAATCCAGTGGACTCATCATTTATAAAATTGATTTTTGAATAGTCTTAACAAAAAGCAAACCTTCTTTTGTTTTTGACATTTCAACCCTTAATGGCTTGCGATTTTGTCCCGCAACACTAATTAATATAATGTGATGGCCTAGCCAATTTGCAATACCTGACAACAAAAGAAGAACAAAAAGCAAAAGATAAATAATTACTTCTGCCGTAGAATTGTTATTTTGAATAAATATTAATGCTAGAAAAACAAATGCAACTGTTAGAGAGGTGATAGCTAAAAACAAGTTCCTTTTACGTTGGAATGATACTGATGTAACTTGGTTAATTGAAATTACTTCCACTCCGGATTTATAATTTAAACTGATTTTCCTATCAGTTATTGTTCCAAAATAATTTGCAAAGGATGTTTGATGTGGTTCGTTGATTGCTGTGTTACTCATAATATAGCTTGTTGAACTAGAAAAATATTGAGTTTAATTAAATTCTTGTAAAGTAGATCTAGGAATTTATAAACATCTTGATATATTAATGTTACATTGTCCTTATTAATCTATTACTGGTTTTTCCTCCTCCATAATATTATATATTTAACCTAAAGATACTAGGGATGATTGAATTATTGACACTTTTATTCGCCGCTAAGCGGACGGAATACAGCAGAGCGGAATGACGGAAGCTGCGAGCTGAGATTGGGTGGAAGCAAAGGAGTCCTTGCCTGCAAGAAAGGATGGTTGCGACCTATGTAGAAGAAGGCACAAGCTTTCGAACTACACCAGGGGTTGGCGTGTGTTTTTGACCAAAAACCATGACAACCCCGCAGCCCATTCGACTTCGCAGGCGAGCCTAACATGCCAGCAGATGGTGGAATTAGGGTGGCTGATGCGAATGAAAGGAGTTAAAACCCAGCCAAGTTGGAAACTTGCGGGTTGAGCGATCTGAAATGAGTGAAGCTACCCTAAGGACAAGGTAGGCTGCGTGTGAGGCTGATTGAGCGAGGTGAAATCATGACAAACTCCTAAACACATGGTGCTAAACAGGTGTTGTCTCAACTACTGTTTAGGTTTGGCGGGATTTTTACGAGGGAGTGAAGCCGAACTCCGATTTACCTAGGATTGTAAGAAATTATGCATTATTTCAAATCAATAAGTATATAGAAAAAGCCTCTTCGATAAGAAAAGGCTTTGAATATGACTAGGGCTAAAATTCGTAAACTTATTATCCAATCTAAAACTGCAATAAAATGGCAGACGAGAAAAAATAAGATAGGAAATAAATTATTGCATAAAATGCTGGACATTCCGCTCAACAAGACCCCATTTCACCGGTTTATTTAGACCCGCTTATAATTTTGTTAATTAGTTTCATAACTACAACAATTTCAATGAGTTGCCTTTTAAAATTAAATTAATTGCTTTGGGTCTGTAATTTGCGGAAAAAAGGGGTCTGAGCTCGCGGAATTTCCAGATTCAAGAGCGTAAGTAGGTAATTGGCGTGATGGAAAACTACAGATAAAGCAAAGTCGCAATGCCTCGGAGCGAACACATCAGCAGCGTGCAATTATTGTCTGAATCACGGATTATTCGGATTAATGGATTACACGGATTTTGGGGCCTTGCAAATGAACACACGAACACTATAACTCATGAACACAGCGCAATTGTTGTCTGAATCACGGATTTTATGGATTAAAAGATTACACGGATATTGGGATTTTACTTATTGATGTATAATTTGATTTCACTCCTGGCCATCACCTCCTTTCGTCAAAGGAAGGAAACAGATTACGCTTCGGAATTAAAATATTGCAAAGCAATATCATTCCATTCCCTATTAACGCGCCAGCGTTAAAAGCACCACCACTTGCTAATTTGCTAATTCTCACACATGCTAATTAACCTCGCTTGCTAACCTGCTAACCCTCTTTCAGTATCTAGAATCAAGTATCTAGTATCTAGACTTTTGCGCCTTAGCCTCTTTGCGACTTTGCGCGAACCCGCCTCACCCCCCGCCCCACACCTCCTTTCGTCGGAGCGGCAAGCTCTCCATCTCCTACCGTCGATAGAGAGGGAGCTTATTGCGCTTCGGAATTAAATTTTATTAAACAATATCATTGCATTCACTATTAATGCGCCAGCATTAAAAGCTTCCACACTTGCTAACCTGCTAACTTCCAAACTTGCTAACTAAACGAAAATCTCCATGCGGGTGCATTTCTACATCAGCTAAGTGGCTAATCGGCTAATTCTCAAATTAACTAATTCCCCCTACCTTTGCATCAAAATCAACACCATGTCATCAGCAGTCCGCAACCTGGAACCCAAGGCTATCTGGAATTTCTTTGAAGATATCAATGCCATCCCGCGCCCTTCTAAGCATGAGGAACGTATCAGCGCTTATATGGTCGCTTTTGGCGAGCAATTGGGATTGCGCACGGTGAAAGATGCCGTTGGAAATGTGATCATCTTTAAACCGGCAACGACAGGAATGGAATCAAAGCCTACGGTTATTTTGCAGAGTCACCTTGATATGGTGCATCAAAAAAATTCTGATACTCAATTTGATTTTAATACCGAAGGTATACGTTCTCGTATCGACGGCGATTGGGTGAAGGCTGAGGGTACAACTCTTGGTGCCGATAATGGTATGGGTGTTGCTGCCATCATGAGTTTATTGGCATCGAAAGATATTCCGCATCCGGCATTAGAAGCGTTGTTTACTATTGATGAAGAAACCGGCATGACCGGAGCGAAAGAATTGCAAAAAGGTTTATTACAGGGAAAAATATTGTTGAATCTGGATACTGAAGATGATGATGAATTTTCTATCGGTTGTGCAGGTGGTATCGATACCAATACTTCATACGATTATACACAAGAAGCACCTCCAACAGGTGCAATGGCATTTCGCATTAGTGTGAGTGGATTAAAAGGCGGGCACAGCGGCGTTGATATTCATCTCGAACGCGGAAATGCAAACAAGATCATGAACAGATTAATGTTTGATGGCGATGCTTTTGGATTACAAATTGCAAGTATCGATGGTGGAAGTTTGCGCAATGCCATTCCTCGCGAGTCATTTGCAACTGTTGTTGTAAATAATGCAAAATATGCTGATGAAGTGCGTGCTCGTGCAGCAGCAATTTGCCATGAATATCATTTACAGGATGAAGGATTGAAAATTGATATTCAATCAACTGAAATGCCGGGCATGGTGATGTCGTTTGACGACAGTCGCAAATTAATACTGGCAATTCAATCGGCACACAATGGTGTGTATACCATGAGCAGTGCTATTTCCGGATTGGTAGAAACATCTTCATCACTGGCTCGTGTAATTGTAAAAGATGGAAAATTCATTACACAGAGTTTACAGCGCTCATCTGTTGAATCGGCAAAAATGGATGTTGCATATACCGTTGCAGCTCCTTTCCGCTTAATGGGATGTTCTGTAGAGCATGGAGGCGCTTATCCCGGATGGGCACCTGATCCTGCATCGAAAATATTACATATACTCGAAGCACAATATGTTCAACTCTTTGGCGATAAACCTAAAGTGATGGCAATTCATGCCGGACTGGAATGCGGTATTTTGGGAGAGCGATATCCGGGACTTGATATGATTTCATTCGGACCTACCATTAAACATCCGCATTCACCTGATGAAAAAGTGCATATTGCCTCTGTTCAGAAATTTTGGAATTTGTTATTACATACGCTTGCTAATTTGTGATTGGAAATGTTAAAAGATATGTTGTTAATTATTTCTCGAAGGCATATAATACAGGTTTATTAACATCCTGTAAATAAACAGATAACAGGGCATTTTTACCTTTGTATTCTCCAACACAACGACACACACGAAATTTATGATCAATCGTGTCGCATATCTGTTATTGTTGTTCATTCCGGTCTTCGGATTTGCACAAGTGCCTGCGGGTGGCGGCCTGATCGTAAATGAAATCAATCAGGGTACAGGTCTTAAAGAATTTATGGAATTTGTGGTCCTGGGTGATCCGCTGAATCCTTGTGCTAATGTGGATCTTACAGGATGGGTGTTTGATGATAATAACGGCACTTTCGAAACTTGCGGCACCGGCGTAGGAATTGCATCCGGACATTATCGCTTTACTTCTTGCTACAATGCAGTGCCTCCGGGATCGATATTGGTGGTATATAATGTTGCCGACCCATACGTGGGAATGCCGCCGGATGATCCTACGGATGCAGATGGCGATGGTGTGTATATTATTCCTTCAAACAGTACTTGTCTTGAAGCAAATTATTCAGTTCCGATTTCAATACCCGCCGATTGTAATTACAGTGGGGCATACTCTACACCAACACTTACGTGGGCAGCAGGCATGGCAAACAGCGGTGATGTAGCGCAGGTGCGCAAACCGGATTATTCATTTTTTCACGGATTTTCCTACGGCGATGTAAATACCGTATTTCCGACATGGCCTTCCGGTGCTGATGCAGGGACAAGCTTTAACAAAGGAAGCGGCAACCTCGCATTGGATTGTGGCAGTTGCTGGTCGAGTGCAAATTATATCACCACCACTGCCGGAGCAGGAACTCCCGGAGCTGCAAACACTGTTAATAATGGATATTTTATCGATAATCTGATTAACTGCACTTTAAATTATGACGACTTAAATGATATTGGCAATTGCGATTTATTATTGCCGATTTACCAAGTGTCGCTAATGGCTGATGTCGATGATCACAAGGTGCAATTAACCTGGAGTTATACGGGTATCATACCGGATAATTATATCATTTACAGCAGTCGCGACGGAAAATTATTTGATACTATAGCCTCCGGAACTGTGCATGAAATCGCGGAGGAAACTTGGACGGATAACGTTTCTGCAAGTGGTGCATATTATTATCAAATAATCATCAATGATATTTATGGCGAAACATATCATTCGAAAATAGTTTCTGCAAACGTTGATGTGGTAAAGCAACAATTATTTCCTAATCCCGCTACCACTACTTTCAGTTTATTGCAACATCCTGTTCATCCATATACATCGATGTATCTTATTAATATGGAAGGAGAAACACTTATTACAGCTGTTGTTGAAGATGATGCGTCATTAATTAAAATTGACATCAGTGATCTTCCTCCGGGACATTATTTGGTATGCTTAACCTATGAGCACGGAGTTGATTACTTTCCCGTTATCCACTAATTACAAATGCTCCACTGAATGTGGTTCAAAGAAATCGGCTTTAATGTTATCTGTATAGATAACACTGTCGAGTTTTATAATGATAATAGGAATTTTCTCGAAGTTGGAAGGTTTGATCACATCGAGAATGTCTTCGGCACTCCTGAAACTCAGTACGATGGAGCTGTGATCGGAAATATGTTCTACCATGCGCATAGTATCAAGCACTTTTCGCAATGGACTGATATCCTGGTCAGTTTGATAAACAATCAGATAGGCATTCATAATACTTGTTTTATTAATGCCAAGGTAGCCTATGTTACCATGTTGAACAGTGACGAATGTTACCCTTAATGGTATTGTATATCAACAATCACCATCAGAAGTACAGGTATCTCCTGTTTCTGTGATAATGGCCGGTGATTCGTTGTAGACTTTTTCCAAGACTTGCGAAAATGCTTCAACCGGTTGGGCGCCCGAGATTGCATATTTGCGATTGAACACGAAAAATGGTACCCCGCGAGCCCCAAAATGACCCGCTTCTGCGGCTTCGTTGAATACCTGGCGACGAAACTGTTGTTCGTCATTCACCAGGTCCTCCACACTGTCGGCGGGGAGTCCGGCAGCTTCGCCAATAGCTTGCAGGGTTTTGTTATCATCAATATTTCTGCCTTCGATAAAATATGCACGCATCAGTGCATCCTTCACCTGATCACCGGCGTGATTACGTTTTGCAAGCTGTAAAAGGCGATGCGCATTTACAGAGTTGGCAACAATCACTTTGTCGAAATTGTAGTCAAGTCCTTCTCCTGCCGCCATTTCGGTGACATAGGCGTTGATTTCTCTGGTTTGTTCCATACTCCAGCCTTTGCGTTCGGAGAGGTGTTGATTGATGCTTTTTCCCGGTTCGGTTACCAATTGTGCGTCGAGTAAGAAGCTGCGCCAGGTGATTTCAACCTGACCGGCATGCGCAAAACCGGCCAAAGCCCGTTCAAGACGACGCTTTCCTATATAGCAGAAAGGACAAACAACGTCGCTCCATATTTCAATTTGTATCATAGTGCTGGTAACAGATAATCTATGTTACAAAGTTCATATAAAATGCATTGTAATATATCTTTGATGCCATGAAACTTACCGGCTCCTCAAAAATTTTAGGCAAGTGCTGTTTGCTGATTGCAATTTTCATGCTAACGGGGCATTTGAAGGCCCAGGCAACGTATACTGCTGCTGATATCGCTTTAGACTCTGCTGTGCATCATTATAATGCCTACAGAAATACACTAGATGCATTTACACCCGCTAATATTACCGATGAGAAAATAAATCTGGTTGAAAGTAATTGCAATATAATTGTACGTGAATTCGAAAGTATAATGGCATTAAATGCAAACCCTCAGAGTGAAGTAGCAAAATATTTTCATGCCATGACGAAGTATGAATATGGTTTTGTGTTAGGCATGGCAGGAAAAAATGACAAAGCCTATCGCATAATGTCGGAAATTGAAGATTACATGCAGAAACAAGGCAGCTTCAGTTTTCCAAAAAAGTATTTGTATGACGGAAAAAATTATGTTATTCAATGGGATAATTTTGCGCCGACCTTACATGAGTATTTCACGGGTATGGCCGAAATCACCATCAACCTCGGAATGAACGAGAAGACCATGCCCTATGCCCGCAGCGCCATGTCACTGCAATATCCAAATACCGGTGACAATGCCGTTTGGTATCGATATATCGCTGCTTCAAAATATATGCAATCGTCGAAGAATATTGGATATTATGCCTATGACGGATTTGAGGTAGCATTGAATTTTTTGGATTGGTTATATAGCCTGGATGCCGATTATCAAAAGTTGGTAAATGATTATGATTATCCTCGGCAGGTTACTGCTTATAATTATATTTTGTTGGTTGAAAAAGGATACCCGGCAACCAATACAGGAGAGAACTGGTTGAAGGCGGCAACTGCTTTTATGAAATTTAATGAAAGTGCTTATGCGGGATATTGTTTTAACAGAGCGGCAGATTTAAAGTATGACAATATCAATTTTATGGATCAGGCATATGCATTTGCGAAAAATAATAATGACAACAGTTTGGGATTGAAAATTTGCGAAATTCAAGAGAGCAAAATTAGTGCTGATAACTGCAGTGCCTGGACAGAAATGGCAGGGAAATGGGAAACATTTGGCAATCAAACACGGGCGTCATCGGCACGCGCTAAAGCAGATGCATGTAATAAAGCAGCAGCAGATGCCCAAAGGGAATATGAAGCCAACCAACGCAAACAGGCGCGTAAAGACAACTTTGATTTTAGTATGTATGCCGGTTTTTATCCTTTACCACTATTGACTATTCAAACAAATTATTGGGATTATGGTGGTGTGCTTGGATTGGGATTGTATAATATGCAAATTGAAGCAAGTTATAAGATTATCAATCGCAACCTGGTGTTTTTTGAGGATCTTTCTTGGCAGGAATATGACACACCCGATCAGAAAGTTTTTTGGGATGGCTATCGGGCACATATAGCATTCAAATTTGGCGATCGTTCGAGGTATGGTGAAGGAAATTATGTGGGCCCTCTGTTTGAAATCGTAGAACGAAATATGACGAATATAAGATCGGTGGTTTCTGACGAATCTACCGGAGCATATATTGGCGAATTAAACTTCGAACCCAAAGAAACCGCCTATAATGTCATGGTTAATTTTGGTGTGCATATAGAAGAAAATCATTTAATGGCAGATGCCTTTATGGGATTGGGCGCATCATACATTCAATTCAGTACAGGAGCACAGGGTTATACTACCGATGAATATCTATTTTCCGACCCACTCCTTGAATACAGAAAAGAAACCAGGTTCGGACCCATGGTGCGCATGGGAATGACCATAGGCTTATCTACCAGAAATTGATCGCGCTAATTGCCATACAGGTCGTATTTTTATTATTGAAATATTTATCATGAAGAAATTCATCCTCATTGTTTGCTTTTTTCCGCTTGCAATTTTTGCACAACCTACCATTGGTTATCTCGGAACATTGAATGTTGGTGCCGCGTATTATCAAGAAGATGATATGTCTGTTTTCCTGCCTGACAGCACTGCAACATTAAGTAATTATGGTGTTTCATGGGGAGTAGGTGTAGATTATATTGTAAACAGATGGCTAATCGGCGCTTCATTTATGTATTTTTCACAACCCAAAACCAGCGTCGACACTTTTGACATAAAAACAAAGAGCAACGACTATCGATTGGATATCGGATACATGACAATTGTTCGTCCAAAATTTCTTTTCGGTCCGGTTTTGGCTTTGGGTGGTGGTTTTGATCAAGTGAATCTGATGAGTACAGAAAATGCCACAACAGCTCAAATAGCAGCTAACCCCGGTAGAGAAATTCACCTCAAGCAAAACAAATTTGTAGCTGATCTGGGTTTGCAAACACATTATCGCGTAGCATCCGGAGGTGAGGGTGGTGGACTTTCTCTCGGCTTACAAGTTGGCTATAGCGTTTCTTATGCCATAGCAGATTGGAGATTTGAGGATGCGAAAATATCTGACGGTCCCGAAGGCTTGCGACCAATGATGTATGCGCGCTTATCTATCGGATTTCCCTCACTTGAATCTGATGCCGGTGACAGTGAGCCGGATAATGGCGGTGGCGATATCTATCATATACCGAATTAATAGTTGTGATGATTGCAGTCAGTTTACAACCTTGTAATCAGGCTTGATTAGAAATTCACCCTTGAATACATTTGAAGGCCGCCCAATAATAAGTTTGTGATTTTTTTTGCATGTTGCGCTGTGCCATTCGCAGTGCTACATCCGGTGCGTTACCATTTAAATATGCATCATAAAAATATTGCATCAATTCGGTGGTATAT
>JAIBBA010000108.1 GCA_019694895.1 Chitinophagales bacterium | reverse complement strand
CGCCGAGCTTTGGTGAATGGAGAGTCATCTACACATGTCCGCGTTGGCGATTTTTGGGGATTGGTTCCGTCGATAACCGGCAAAATAGAATTAGTGTATGAGGGTGAACAGGAAGGTCCTTACATTGTAGCCTTGAATCTCATCGGAAAAGCTATCAGGGCGCAGTTTGCGAACTATTTTCCGGAGCCGGAGAAGGCCAAAAAGGTGGGAAACAAGAAGTTGGCCGGCAATACAGACCCGGGTACCGGAAGCATGTATCAGGACATTGTGAATTGGTTTAACGATGGCAACACCCTCGACATCCTGAATGGCACCTCGGGGCGCACTCACAAGGCCAATTTGCAGAAAATACCCGGTTTGAAGAAAATTGTAGAGCGCTTCCACGGAGATAAGACTGAAGAGGAAAAGCTGTTTTTGATGGAGTTTTTGCTCCACGGACTTGCCGAGTATTCCTTGCTGAGTAAGCATTTCCTCCAAAGCGGCATGCAGTTCACCGACCTGCTGTCAGGCATGTTCAGCGACGACAGTTTCGACGCATTAGAGCAGTTTGGCGACCCTGATGACCAATAGGTGAACCTTTTGACCTGAAATCCGTAAAAACGCAATGAACAAGGTCAAAAGTGGTTAAAATGGGTTAATTTTATCAATATCCACATGGCCTGATTTTTGAGATTTAAAAAAAGTTATAGTATCTTTACTTTTAGCGTCACAGCCTATGCGAAAACTCTACACATTCATGTTACTGGTCTCTGCGACAGTCACCGGTGCCTTTGCCACACTTCCTTCGGGAGATGGTGAAGCTTGTGTAATGGAGGAAAGCACGGCATTGTCGAGAGCTTACGGCTATTTCGGCGATGATCCGACCATCAGTATTTTCCCGAATCCGGTAAAAAGCTATGCTACCATCTCGTTTACGTATGAAAACGTTGATCGCATATGCATTCTCAATATTGTTGGTCGCGAGATCAAAACGATAGTTCCTGAAGCCGGGAAAGATGAGATCAAGGTTAGCCTGGTTGATTTACAGCCCGGATGGTATTTTTTGGCTGCCTACTCACAGGGAAGCACGCTTATCACGAAGAAATTTCTGAAAGAAGAATAAAAGTTTGTTAAAACGAAGCGGCTACTGGCCGCTTTTTTTATGCCTTCTGCCCTTTCGTGGGCGCAGTTCCGTAACTTCGCGGTCAGAATCATTTTAACATTACAGCATGATACAACGTAAGCTTCATTTACTGGCATTGGCATTGGTAATAAGTGTTACCTCCATTGTAAGACCTGCATTCGCCGCCGTGAATCCCGATGAAGGGATGTGGTTGGCCAACCTGGTTCGCCAGCTCAACTTCGACTACCTCCGTCAGATGGGATTACAACTCTCAGCAGAGGAGATCTATAACACCGAAAACGCCAGTCTGAAAGACGCCATTGTGCAATTGACACAAGATGGTAGCGGATTCTGCACTGCAGAGCTCGTTTCTGAAAATGGTTTGCTTTTCACTAATCACCACTGTGGTTATGATGCTATCGCTTCTCAATCTACAACCGAGCACAATTACCTGGATGATGGTTTTTGGGCAAAGAGTTACAAAGAAGAATTACCTATTCCCGGATTAGCAATTCGCATATTACAGGATGCGATAGATGTTACGGACTCCATCATACCTAAAGTGGAAGGATTAGACATGGCAGCACGTCGTGCTAAAGTAACTGAGATCCAAAATCGCATGATTGCAAAATATGCTGAGAAAGGATACGAAGCAGAATTGAAATCCATGTATTATGGCAATCAATATTTCATCTATCTCTACAAATCATATAATGATGTTCGCCTTGTAGGTACTCCACCTTCATCAATCGGAAAATTCGGTGGCGATACTGACAACTGGATGTGGCCACGTCACACCGGCGATTTCAGCATCTTCCGTGTGTATGCCGATAAGCAAAATAATGCTGCGGAATACAGCCCTGAAAACGTACCTTACAAACCGAAAAAATTCCTCACAGTATCACTCGATGGATACAAAGAAGGCGATTTCACCATGATTATGGGTTATCCCGGATCAACTGAGCGTTATCTTACTTCTTTCGGTATGAATGAAGTAATTACTGAAAGTAATCCGGCACAGATCGATGTATTTAAAACCGTTACTGATGTGATGAAGCAGGATATGGATAAGAGCGAAGCAACGCGCATCCAGCTTGCGTCTGATTACGCATCATTGATGAATGCTTTGAAATTGTGGGAAACACAAATAGACGGTATGGAACGTATGGATGCCATGCAAATTAAAGAAGATCGTGAAAAAGCATTCATGAAATGGGCAAAAACTCAAGGAAGCGCAAAAGAAGCGATGTATAAAGAAATGTTTGAAAATTTCAAAAATACATACAGCACCCTGAGCACCGTAAACAAAGAGTTTTACTACAAGATTTATTCGGTAGTAATCGTGCCTTCAGGAAGCTTTGCCTTGGATTTTAATGATATTGAAACATTGTTTGGTGAGGAAAAACCTTCTGAAGAAGTGAAAGCTGCTACCATTGCAGGAATTGAAGCTTCGGCAGAAGAAATGTGGAAGACATACAATTATGAAACTGAGGTTAAAAAGACCGCAGCCATTTTGAATATGTTGTACACTAAATTACCTGCAGAAAAATATCCTCAGGTATTAAAAGATATCCTGGCAAAATCGAAAGGTGCTACTCCACAAGAAAAATTCGACAATTGGAGCAAGGCTGCATTTGCCAAATCTGTTTTCACAACAAAAGAAAAACTCGAGGCATTTTTGAAATCGCCAAGCGCGAAGAAATTGAAAAAAGATCCGCTGTATAATTATTATATCGCATTGTATACCGATGCACAAACAGCAGGCACTACTTTCCGCGCATCAAATACAGAGATCAACCGTTTGGAACGCGAATATGTGGCAGGTATACTGGAACAAAATGCGGGCAAAGTATTTTATCCTGATGCCAACTTCACATTGCGTTTGACATACGGTACCGTTCAGGATTATATTGCACGCGATGCCGTATTCTACCACTGGCAAACAACGCTTGATGGTATCATGGAAAAACGCGATAATACCAACGAAGAATTTGTGGTGCCTGACAAAATGTATGAATTGTGGAAGAATAAAGATTTTGGTCGCTATGCCGATAAAAATGGTACTGTTCCTGTATGTTTTATCTCTAACCTCGATATTACAGGAGGTAACAGCGGTAGCCCTATCATGAACGGCAAAGGCGAACTGATAGGTCTAGCTTTCGATGGCAACTATGAAGGCACTCCCGGAGATTATATTTTCGATCCAAGCATGAATAGAACTATTAGCGTAGACATTCGCTATGTATTGTTTGTTATCGACAAATATGCCGGGGCAAGCAATCTTATCAATGAATTGAAGATTGCCCGTTAATCGGGTAAAATGATACTGAAAAGGCCACAGGAAACTGTGGCTTTTTTTTTGTCGATAGGCACAATGTACACTGCAACTACTACCTTTGCAATAAATAAAACATACTAATGAAAAGGAACGCAACCGCCGTTTGGAACGGCTCAGGAAAAGAAGGCGCCGGAACAATGAGCACTCAATCCGGTGTATTAAATAACAATCAATATTCATGGTCAACTCGTTTTGCTGATGGCATTGGCACTAATCCGGAAGAATTGGTGGCGGCTGCACATGCAGGATGTTTCAGCATGAAGTTGAGCTTTGTATTGGGAGCTGCAAATCTTACTCCCGATAAAATCGAAACTACCTGCACCATCACGCTCGACAACGGTGCTATTACTAACAGTCATCTTGTAGTGAAAGCAACAGTTCCGGGCGCCACTGCCGAATCATTTGCTGCCGCTGCTGCCGAGGCAAAAGCAAATTGCCCTATCAGCAAATTGTTGAATACCGAAATTACAATGGAAGCCACTTTAGAAGGCTAATATTAATTTTTGCTGATATGCATATTACAATTTTGGGAGCAGGAAATATCGGTCTTGCTGCAGGTAAAAAATGGAAAGACAAAGGGCATTCCATCACATTTGGTGTGCGTGATCCTGAAAGTCAAAAAGCATGGGATGCGCGCAATATCGGCGCCGAAGTGAAACCATTTCAGGAAGCCATGCAAGGTGCCGAAGTGGTACTCATTGCCGTTCCATTTGGTGTTACCGATGAGGTGATAAAAAATATTCAGTTCGACTGGGACAATGTCATCATTATTGATGCAACAAATCCAATCTCTGCATCTACCGAGCCTTTCGATTCGGCGGCTGAAGCAATTGCAGCATGGACAGGAAATGGTAATGTGGTGAAAGCATTTAATACTACCGGAGTAGGTAATATGCTGAATCCGATTTACAATGGCACTGCTATTGAAACATTTATTTGTGGTGATGATGCCGATGCAAAAAAATGTGTGGCCGGATTAGCAGAAGATCTTGGTTTCAGGGTAATGGATATGGGTGGATTGCAAAATGCCGTATTACTCGAGAACTTAGCTAAAATGTGGGTTACCGCTGCATATAAATTAGGCAAGGGTCCCAACTTTGCTTTTACGGTAGTACAGCGTTGAAAAATAATTGCGATAAAAGAAAGGCTGCCTTATGAGCAGCCTTTTTTTATTACTTGTAAGCTCTTCGCCAAATAAATATTCCAAATCCTAAACTCAGCAACCACAAAATAATCTCCATTAATGTGGGGCTTGTATTATAACCGAATAATCCTTTCAGGAATGATCCTATTAATCCATTGGCATTGAGCATGTGCACATTCACGCCACAGTCTTCATCATAAATATACATGCCACCTAGTGGTTCATTTCCAATTTTATTTTTGAAAATGTCGAATACATATTCCTCTTCTTCCTCGGCTTCACTTTCGGCACTCTCTGCGCCTACGGCATGCTCTAATAATTCGTGACATTCTTCGTTTACAGTTTCAGTAGCCTCGGCACTTGCATGTTCTTCATGTTCGCGGTATTCCATGTATTCATGAATTTCATGTGTACCATAAGCTATCATACCGGCAGCGAAAACAACGAGTAATAAAGATGTCCATTTAAAGAATGGCTTTAACTGAATACGTTTTCCTTGCACCACAATCAAATAACCAATCAGCACAGCCAATGCTACTCCGGTTAAAAATCCGATATAGGAGAAACTCTTGTCGATTCCGGTGCTGGCAACCAGAAAAAGTGCAGTTTCAAATCCTTCGCGTACAATGGCAAAAAACACCAAAAAGAAGATTCCCCATCGCGATCCTTGCGAAAGTGTGGCTTTAGTCTGATTGGTAATGGCCTCCCGCGATGCCAGGTTCTTGCTCATCCAGAAAATCACATAGAATAGCAGTCCCGCTGTGATATACATGAATATTCCTTCCAAAAACTCCTTAAAAGCATCACCTGCCGATTCCAACACTTCATAAAGCCCGACACCCATAATGGCAGAAGCGGTGACAGCAGCGGCCACGCTAAGCCATACCATTTTGATTTGCGATTTGGCATTGTTTTTCAATAGTACCACATAGATGATCCCAACAATCAGGGCAGCTTCCAGGCACTCTCTAAAGGCAATTATGAATTCGTTCATTGAAGAAATTTGAAAATTTGACTATTTAGAATAATTCTAAAGATGTGCAAACTTACAAAGACAGGGCGACCGAAGGTAGGAGATTGGTCGCTTAGCAGCATAATACCGCAAATATGGTATTCGTTAACAAGGTTTAGTGGTCATTACGGCTTCGGGGACTTAACTTTGCAGCCACTTAAACCTTTCAGGTGAATAAATACAGATTTCTCATACCCATCGGTTTTGCTGTTGCGCTGGCGGTGGGCGTTATGATCGGCGTGAAGATATCGCCGTTTGCAGGTGCTGCCAAAGTATATGGAGGTGCATCACAGAATAATGAACGACTCAATGAAATATTGGGATACATCAGTCAGCGATATGTCGATTCCGTGAATGTTGATTCCATCATGGATGCATTTGTTTCAGACTATTTAAATGACCCGGCTACCATTGAAGAATTATTCAAGCAATTGGATCCACACAGCAGTTATATTCCAAAAGAAGATCTGCAAGGTTTCAATGAAGACCTTGACGGGAATTTTGATGGCATTGGAATAGAATTCAATATTGTTGACGATACCATTATGGTGGTTGCAGCAATGAGCGGTGGACCATCGAATAAATTAGGTATACAAGCCGGTGATAAAATTATTTCCATCGATGATTCTGTTGTGGCAGGAATTGGTGTTGCCAGCGAAAATGTCATTAAGAAGTTACGTGGGAAAAAAGGCACTTCGGTTAAAGTCAATATCAAACGTCAGGGTGAAAAAAGTTTATTGCCGTTTACAATCATACGAGATGTAATTCCGGTTACAAGTATTGATGCTTCATTTATGTTAGATGCACATACCGGATTTATTCGTGTAAATAAATTTGCCGAGCAGACACCAATTGAATTCAAAGAAGCATTAGCATTATTGGTAAACGAAGGCATGCAAAACCTCATCCTTGATCTTCGTGCAAATCCGGGAGGCTATCTGACAGGCGCCGTTTCTATTGCCGATGAATTATTGCCGGGAACACCTCTTATTGTGTATACGAACGGACGCAGTGTTGGACGCAATGATTATTATGCCGGCAAAAACGGATTGTTCGAACAAGGTAAGGTAGTTGTATTGATTAATGAATATTCTGCATCAGCAAGTGAAATTCTTGCAGGTGCATTGCAAGACAACAAACGCGCAACAATTGTAGGTCGCAGAAGCTTTGGAAAAGGGCTCGTACAGCAAGTTTACGATCTTCCCGACAGCTCGGCGATACGTCTTACGGTAGCTCGATATTATACACCTAATGGTCGCTGTATTCAACGCCCGTACGATAAAGGTGTTGATGCCTATTACGACGACTACATGGAGATATTGATGAATGGCGGTGAAATTCCCGACAGTCTAAAAAGTTTGAAAGATGTAGATTGGGGAATACATCCTGATATTTCAGTTCCATTGGATACTACACCTGAAAATCAGACCTTGAATTATTTATTGAACCGTTCACTCATTCAGCAATATTGCTATTCAGCATATTCTGCCAATCCGGGATCATTCAATAAGAATAAAGATATGCTTGCGTTTGCTAAAACATATCAGATTACGCCTGAGATGTTTAACAAGTTTATGCAATTTGTACATACCCATGATACTGAAAAAGGAGTTACAGATGCCGAAATAAATGCGGCTAAAGCAAAAGTAGAAATAGCGATCAAGGCATATTTTGCCAGACAGCTTTGGGGCGATAATGGATACTATTGCACTATGTCGATGATAGATGACACCTTGACAAAAGCAATTAATACGATTGAGAAGAAATGATTTCAATCATGGATCTAAAAAAGCCCGTCAGTTACAACCGACGGGCTTTTTTGTTTGATCAAAGATCAGATTATTTTGTTGTAGCTCCTTCCACGGCAGCATCATCAACATCTGTTCCGAACAGTTCATCATCTGATGATTGGTTCAACACCTCATCAACCTGAGCGGCATTGTCTACATTTTCAGAAGCGCCGGTTTCAACAGTTGTTGTTTCAGTTGTTGTGGTATCTCCTTCTTCAGCAGTTGATTTTCCTTTGCAAGAAACGAGTACTGTGAGTGCTAGGGCGAAAGCGAAATACGTTACTTTTTTCATGACAGTTGTGTTTGGTTATTATGGATACAAAATTAGCAATTTTCTTTTCCCTTACTTCTTCCGGAAAAAAATATTGATCGGCACCCCCGACAGCGGGAAGTGCTCCCTTAACTGATTTTCGAGGTAGTTGCGATATGGTTCGCGGATATCGTTCGGGTAATTGGTAAAGAACACGAAGGTTGGCACCTGGGCAGGCATTTGCGTAACATACTTGATCTGGATATAGTTACCTCTGACTGCAGGCGGATGATACTTTTCTAAAGCCTCCTGCATTACTTCATTCAGCTTGCTGGTAGAAACCTTCAGATTCTTGCTGTTGTATACTTCCAGCCCTGTTTCCATGGCTTTGAAAATTCGTGTTTTGTCAACTGCCGATATAAAAATGATAGGGATATCGCGGAATGGCGCTACCCGCTCGCGGATGACCTCTTCCATTCTCAGCATGGTATTGGTTTCCTTGGCAACAAGGTCCCATTTATTGACCAAAATGACCACACCTTTTTTCTTTTTCTCAATCATATTGAGGATGGCAAGGTCTTGTGCTTCAATTCCGGTAGTGGCATCAATCATCAACATGCACACATCACATTCATCAATCGCCTTAATCGTTCTGATAACAGTATAGAACTCCAGGTCCTCTTTTACCACAGATTTTTTGCGCACACCTGCAGTATCTACCAACACAAAATCCTTATCAAACAGTCTATATCGGGTGTGGATGGCATCTCTGGTGGTTCCGGCAATATCGGTCACCAATGTGCGTTCCTGCCCGGTAAGTGCATTTAATAGTGTCGATTTCCCGACATTTGGCTGACCTACAATAGCGAAGCGTGGCAGTGCTTCCAGTTCTTTGAGCTCACTGGCATCTTCACCCGGAATGCGCGCGGCTACGGCATCGAGCAACTCTCCGGTGCCACTTCCTGAGATAGATGAAAGGAAAAATATGTCCGGAAAGCCGGCAGCATAGAATTCAGTGGCATCGAGATGTCGGCGATTATTATCTACCTTATTCACGATCACGAAGACAGGCTTCCCACAGCGACGCAATAATTTGATCACATCATCATCAAAGTCGGTGATGCCGGTTGTCACATCCATCATAAACAACAAAAGCGATGCCTCTTCTATGGCAATCTGCACCTGACGGCGGATCTCACGTTCAAACACATCACTGCTATGTGCAACAAAACCTCCTGTATCTATCAGGTCGAAAATCTTCCCGTTCCAGTCAACCATGCCATAATGCCTGTCGCGGGTAACCCCACTAAGGTCATCCACAATGGCATGCCTGTCGCCCGTCAACCTGTTAAACAGCGTCGATTTCCCTACGTTTGGTCTTCCTATGATGGCAACGGTAAATCCCATGAGATCGGGTGATTATTTTGTATTGCGGGCGATTTAAGGCTATCAGTGCAGCGCCCTCATTGCATTGACAGGTTTGAAATCAGTTGCTTCAGTTAGTGATATAAAAAAACCCGGAGATACCGGGTTTCTGTGTAGCGGGGACAGGACTCGAACCTGTGGCCTTCGGGTTATGAGCCCGACGAGCTACCAACTGCTCCACCCCGCGATATATCTTGAAGCAAATTTCTTTCAGAACGAGGTGCAAAGATACGTTGTTTTTGCCATTCTACCTAATATTATCAGCGATTGGCTCTCCAAAACCGTAATTTTGCGCCATGAGTTATCGCTCCGGCTTCGTGAATATCATTGGGAGACCAAATGTTGGAAAATCGACCTTGTTGAATGTATTGATTGGTGAAAAGCTGTCTATCATCACACCAAAAGCACAAACTACACGAAGAAGAATATTGGGTATTGTTACAACAGATCAATATCAGGCGGTATTTTCAGATACACCGGGCTTAATTGATCAACCGGAATATAAACTGCATCAATGGATGAATGCGCAGGTAAGTACCGCCTTAAAAGATGGCGACGTATTGGTATTCATGACTGATCCTAAAGATGAACTAAATGCCGATCATCCGCTAATTCAAACCCTGCAACAAATTCGTACACCTGTTATTGTAGTCATTAATAAAAGCGACATTATTGCAAAAAATGTGTTGGAGCAACTGATTATTAAATGGACTTCCGTGCTTCCCAAGGCAACCATTATTTCCATTTCAGCATTACAAAAAATTAATACCGACAAATTATTTCAACATATAGTAGATGCATTGCCGGTGCATCCGCCATATTACGACAACGACACCTGGACCGACCAGACCGAACGTGTGATTGCTGCAGAGATAGTTCGTGAAAAAATATTCATGCAATATCAACAGGAAATACCGTATAATGTAGAAGTGATAGTTGACAGTTATAAAGACAAAGGTGATATTATTGCCATTAGTGCTGTAATCTATGTTGGACGTGATAGTCACAAATCCATCATTATTGGAAAATCCGGATCTGCAATAAAAAATATTGGCATAGCTGCGAGACAGGATATTGAAAAATTTGCAGGCAAAAAAATATTTCTTGAATTGTTTGTAAAGGTTCGTGAGAACTGGAAAAATGACGATAGAGGGCTAAAACATTTCGGCTACGAATAAAAAAAATGCCCGCTCAAAATAAGCAGGCATTTATAGTGATTAAATTATTGAATATTTATTGTTCCACCAA
>JAIBBA010000022.1:0-30000 GCA_019694895.1 Chitinophagales bacterium | reverse complement strand
AAACAGTTTGGAAATGTGTTGGAACTGGCTACTTCTGAACCAGATAATTTCACTTTTATTCCAAAGGGTTATCAGATTCCGGACAATCTTAAATATTTCCATATTACCTCAAATAATACCATATATGGAACGCAATACCACGCATATCCAAAGAGCCCGGTGCCATATATAATTGATATGAGCTCTGATATCTTCAGTAGAAATTGTGATTTCAGCCAATTTGACCTCATTTACGCCGGCGCTCAAAAAAATATCGGTTCTTCAGGTGTAACCGTGGTTATTTTGAAAGAAAGTCTTCTTGGTAAGGTGAATCGCACGATTCCAACTATGATGGATTATCGCACGCATATTAAGGAGAACTCGTTATTTAATACACCACCGGTTTTTTCTATTTATGTTACCATGCTGACTTTGCGATGGATAAAAGAGCAGGGACTAAATATTATTGAATCTGTTAACCGCTCGAAAGCTGAGTTATTATATAATGCAATCGACAGCAACCCATTATTTAAGGGTACGGTAGCAAAAGAAGACCGCTCATGGATGAACGTGAACTTTATTATGGAAAATCGCGACCTTGAGCCTGAATTCCTAGCTTTTGCTAAAGCAAATAATTGCGTTGGGTTGGCAGGTCACCGCTCGGTAGGTGGTATGCGTGCTTCATTATATAATGCTCTTGGTCTTGATTCTGTTCAGCATCTGGTAAACCTGATGAATGAATTTGCAGCGAAAAAAGGTTGATGCTTTATTGCTAAAACTAAACTTCTTCATCAAAGTTGCCAGGTGACATAACTCAATTTCTGAAAGTAAATCATTGAATTAAATAAACATACATGGGTACTATTTTATTGGCTACTGAAAAGCCATTTGCCGCAGAAGCTGTTGAGAAAATAAGAACGGTGGTAACAGGTGGCGGTCATCAACTTGCTTTATTGGAGAACTATACTGAAAAGCAACAATTACTAAATGCGGTTGCAGATGCTGATGCGTTGATTGTGCGCAGCGATATTGTTGATGCCGATGTCATAAATGCAGGCAATCATCTGAAAATTGTTGTTCGCGCGGGGGCCGGATATGATAATCTTGATCTGAAATCTGCATCGGCAAATAATGTTGTTTGCATGAATACGCCGGGACAAAATGCAAATGCTGTTGCTGAATGCGCATTTGGGATGATGTTATTTATGGCGCGCAAACAATTTAGCGGTAGCTCGGGTACTGAATTACGAGGAAAAAACCTGGGTATTGTGGGTTATGGAAATATTGGTCGCTACATGGCGCAGATTGGACGCGGATTTGGCATGGATGTTTATGCCTACAAACGCAACATGGATCGATTGGCGATGGAAATTGACGGTGTAACACCTGCGAGCAGCTTTGAAGATGTGTTTGAACATTGCCAGTACATCAGTTTACATCTCCCGTCAACTGCGGAGACAAAGGGTGTAATTAATTATCACCTGTTGCGATTGATGCCTAAAGGTGCCATGTTAGTGAACACTGCTCGTGTTGATGTTGTAAATGAAGATGATCTGTTAAAGTTGATGGAAGAGCGCAGCGATATTCAATACGTAAGTGATTTTATTCCTAAACAGGAATCTGTTTTCAAAGAAAAATTTGCGAAACGGATTTTCTATCCTGCAAAAAAGATGGGTGCGCAAACTGAGGAAGCAAATGTAAATGCAGGTATTGCAGCTGCTAAACAAATTCTTGATTTTCTGGATAAAGGAATTGACACCTTCAGAGTAAATTAATGAGGGTTACTTCCTATTGCCAACAAAATAAAAAGCGGAGCACTGATTATCAGGCTCCGCTTTTTTATTGTTTTATTTTATCAATTGATAAATACTTGTTTGTTTGAAGTTCCTTCTGCCGACAGCACAGAAACCACATAATTTCCGGTAGAGAAATTTTTCAGGTCGATGGTAGCCTGACGATTGTTAAGCGGTGCAGTGAATACGGTAGCACCGTGGAGGTCGGTTATGCGAATCTGAGGACTAGTAAGATCCTGGTTGACAACTACCCTTACTGATGAATTAAAAGCATACACATTTACCGTGCCTGCACTTAATTCTTCCACCCCAACAAGGCTAATGGTAGAACCGGCTTCAATTGGCACATCGTTTACTGTTTCATATGCATAATCCATAATGGTTGCATAAACGGGATCGATATCAGCTACTACACGAATCCAACCGTAGTGCAGGTTTCCTTTCGATGAAAATTTGATACCCATGAATCGCTCTCCGAGACCCGGGAACTGTCCGTATGTTGAGCCATAGAAATTGGATGCCAGCACAGCACTATTAGAAAGGCTTGGGTAATTCAGCCATGGTCCATCAGGGCCGATGAGAGCACCATCTTCGAGGGCACTTCCATAGTTATAGAAGCTTCCGGTGTAGCCGATAATTTGATTGTCGGCATTGCCAACAGTGTAGCTGGTAACATAGCCAAATGCAGACACAAACGACCATGTGGAGCCTCCGGAGCTCATTGTAGAGCCGCCACCAAACATGAAATCAGCGGTGCCATCTGCATCGATATCCAGTTGGTAAATATCGCCGACACCGATAGTTACGTCATCGATATCTGTATAGATTACCTCAGCATTTGCATCGCTCATTGATGCTGTTATTGCGGCAGCCATTGCAGAATACGCTGCCAATTTTTGAGCTGTAACTAATTTGTAGTTCTTTGTCATACGTTATTATTATACCTTAAAAATATAGTTTTTTTTTAAGTGTGCAAATTGGGAGCCGAATTGGGAAGGGGAATAGTAATTGCCATATACCCTATCTTTGCGGCAAAATTTGCACATGGCAATCATAAGACCCTTCCAAGGCTGGCGCCCACAAGCAGCTCAAGCCGAACAGGTGGCTAGTCGCCCCTACGATGTATTGAACAGTGAAGAAGCCCGCGTGGAGGCTGCAGGAAATGATTTGAGTTTCTTGCATGTTTGCAAGCCGGAGATTGATTTGCCGGAAGAGGTAGATCATTATGACGATGCTGTTTATGCAAAGGCTGTAGAAAACTGGAAGCGATTTCAAAATAATGGCACTTTTGTTCAGGATGCCACCCGCAACATGTATGCCTATCGCCAGATTATGAATGGTCATGCGCAGGTAGGATTGGTTGCCAATTCTGCTATCTCTGATTACTTTGACGACATTATTAAGAAGCATGAATTCACCCGTCCGGAAAAAGAAAATGACCGTATTCGTCACATGTATGATTTACAATGTCACCCTGAGCCCGTATTTCTGACTTATCCTGATGTTGCAGATATCGATGCGATCATGCATAAAGTTGTGGCAGGTACACCGATCTATGATTTTACTGCTGATGACGGCATTCAACATACTTTTTGGGTAATTAGTGATGCACAAGATGTAGCGGGGTTGACACAATTATTTTCTTCGAAAGTTCCATTTACATACATTGCCGACGGTCACCATAGAAGTGCATCCAGTGCAAAAGTTGGTCAACGCATGAAGGATGCAAATCCAAATCACAACGGAGAAGAAGAATACAATTATTTTTTGAGTGTGATTTTTCCAAGCAGTCAGCTTATGATCATGGATTATAATCGCGTTGTAAAAGACAGCAATGGATTAAGTGAAGATCAATTACTTGATCGCATAGGTGAAAAGTTTTCTATTGAAAAACATGAAGGCATATATAAACCTGAAGGATTACATCATTTCGGATTATACATCAATAATCACTGGTATAAACTCACAGCGAAACAGGGCACATATAATGACAATGACCCAATTGATGTTTTAGATGTAACCATTTTATCTAATCATCTTCTCGATCCAATTCTTGGAATAAAAGATCAGCGCACAGACAAGCGGATTGATTTTGTTGGGGGCATTCGCGGTTTGGGTGAATTAGAAAAACGTGTGAACAGTGGCGAAATGGCGCTTGCTATTTCGTTATACCCTGTAAGTATTCAGCAATTAATCAATATTGCGGATAGTGGAAACGTTATGCCACCGAAATCAACCTGGTTTGAACCGAAGTTGAGAAGCGGGCTGGTTGTGCACACGTTTTAATTAGCCTATTTGGGATATACTTACCTTGGAACTCTAGTTCTAGTTTGCAAGTTTGAGAGTTAGCAAGTTAGCAAGTTTGAAGGTGCGTGGGAGTGAGGGAGTGTGAGAGTGTCGGTGATTGAGAGTGTGGGTGTGGGTGTGTGAGAGTGTGGGTGTGTGGGTGTGTGGGAATGTGATGTAGGAGTGTAGGAGTATGGGAATTTAAGAGTAGTGCGAGGGGGGGGATGTCACTGAAATTTTTTATGAACATCCAATCTTTACAAATTTTAGAGACGTAAGCGCTTACGGTGGATTTTGAAAAATTTGAGCAGAGAATATTGAAATAGGTTTACTTTTAAAAACAAATGAACCTTCCACATTCTGCTAATAAAAGTATCGCTGTCAAATTAACGTTCGAATTTTCACTTGACATAATGCACCTATGCTCTCAACTGGATCAGGGGTATAAATACTCTTATAGCAAACAATTATTTCGATCAGGCACAGGTATTGGTGCAAATGTCATTGAAGCCCAAAATGCTGAAAGCAAAAAAGATTTTCTGCACAAAATAAAAATTGCAGCGAAAGAGGCTGAAGAAACCGAATATTGGCTGTTACTCGGCAACCAATCAGAGGAATACCCTGATATGAAGGATTATCTTGATAAACTTTATGCCATCAAACGGGTACTAAATAGCATCATTTCCACTACTAAAGCTAATTTGTAATCAAATTCTCTAATGGCTATCTTTGTGCACACCAAGTATCAATTAATTACATTTTGAGAATTAGCAAACTAGCTGATTTCAAAAGCAAATAAATGAAATTCAGACTGAAAAATCAAAAGTTTCAAAATAAACTTTCAAACCAACTAACCCTCAAACTAGCTAATTCTCAAACTTGCTAACTCTCAAACTTGCTAACTTGCTAATTCTCAAATTTGCTAATTAATATGAAATTTAATACAAAGGTTATTCATGCCGGTGTGGAGCCGGATCCGAGTACGGGGGCGATCATGACGCCTATTTTCCAAACTTCTACGTATGTTCAAAATGCGCCGGGAGATCATAAGGGGTATGAATATGCGCGGACACAGAATCCAACACGTCATGTGTTGCAACAAAATCTTGCCGCGTTGGAAAATGGCAATTTCGGCATTTGTTTTTCCAGTGGATTAGCTGCCACTGATGGAATAATTAAAATGTTTAGCGAAGGTGATCATATTATTGCCAACAATGATTTGTATGGCGGCACATACCGAGCTTTTACAAAAGTATATGCACGCTTTGGCATGGAATTTACTTTTGCCGATCTCAGTGATGCTTCGCAACTCGAACCTCTGATTAAATCAAGCACGAAATTGATATGGGTAGAAACGCCAACAAATCCTATGTTGCGCATTGTAGATATTGCTGCCATTTGTGCAATTGCAAAAAAACATAATATACTTGTTTGCGTTGATAATACATTTGCTTCGCCATATTTGCAAAATCCTCTAGATCATGGTGCTGATATAGTAATTCATTCCGCAACCAAATATTTGGGCGGACATAGTGATGTAATACATGGTGCAGTAATCGTAAAGGAACAATCGCTTGCCGATCAATTATATTTTATTCAGAATGCAACAGGAGCGGTTCCTGGTCCGCAGGATTGTTTCTTAGTATTACGCGGAATCAAAACATTGCATTTGCGCGTTCAGCGGAGTTGTGAAAATGCTGCAGTAATTGCCCATTGGTTGAAAGCACATCCTAAAGTAGATAAAGTATATTGGCCCGGATTTGAAGATCATGCTAATCACGCAGTAGCCAAAAAACAAATGCGCATGTTTGGTGCTATGGTTTCATTCACGCTCAAAGGTGATGATTTTGAGGAGGCGAAACGCATACTTTCGTCAACGCATCTTTTCAGTTTGGCAGAAAGCTTGGGAGGTGTTGAAAGCTTAATCGGACATCCAGCAAGTATGACGCATGCTTCCATTCCAAAGGAGGAGCGATTGAAAAATGGATTGGTAGATTCATTGATCAGGTTGAGTGTTGGTGTTGAAGATGTTGAGGATCTTGTTGCCGATTTGCAAAAAGCATTAGGTTGAATACAATTGATTTACAATAAGTATTGAATTAATAGGAATTATTGCTCTTTACATTCAGTCCGGGAGCAGTATATTTATTTCAGCAAACATCAAACACAATAAATGGATTTTCAAACACTTGCATTACTGGCACTAGCGGTTGGTCCCGCTGTTGCGATCATGTTTTTCTTTTATTCAAAAGACAAAAATGACCGGGAGCCTTTTGGTGTGTTGTTGGTGAGTTTTTTAACCGGATGTTTCAGTGTATTGCCGGCCATTATTTTAGAAAAGGCATTACCACATGTAGTACCGGGAGCGCAAGGCGAATCATTGATTTCAATTGCTATATTTACCTTCATTATTGTTGCCGGAAGTGAAGAGTTCAGTAAATATTTATTTCTTCGATATTATGCTTATCGCAAGCCTTCATTTAATGAGCCTTTTGATGGAATAGTTTATGCTATTATGGTAGGAATGGGCTTTGCGACAATTGAAAATTTACTTTATGTTTTTGGTGCCGATACACTAGGTGCTTCATGGGGAACTGCAGGCATAAGAGCTGTAACTGCGATTCCTGCGCATGCTACTTTTGCTGCGATTATGGGTTATTTTATAGGATTGGCAAAATTCAATCGCTCACATGAACGCCGATTGATGTTTTATGGTTTTATAGGGGCGGTCATATTGCACGGATTTTATGATTTTTTCTTATTCCAGAATTATAAAGAAGGTCTGGTAATCGGGGCCTTGATATCGCTCATTGCCGGAATAATTTTCAGCATTAAAGCTATGCGTTTACACCGTGCAAATCCTTTCGCCATAAAGCCGGCTGCTGCGCAAACTAAACAGCATTCAGATGCAGAAACATTTGACTCGCCGAACAAGCCGAACTAAATCGCAGCAGTCGCTTGCTGATCATTTAGATGGTTTGGTCGTAAAATATAACAATCCTGATTTTATCAAGGGTGATCCTATTTCGCTTCCACACAAATTCACCAAATTACAAGACCGGGAGATCATAGGTTTCTGGACTGCCATGCTCAGCTGGGGTCAGCGTAAAACAATTATCAATAAGGCGGAAGAGCTGCTACTATTAATGCATAATAGTCCCTATGATTTTATTTTACATCATAAAGAAGGCGATTTAAAGAGATTTGCCGATTTTAAGCATCGCACTTTCAACTATACGGATACTTTGTGGTTTATATATTTCCTACGGTCTTTTTATGCTGAGCATAATTCACTGGAGGAGGCGTTTTTGTGTGAAGGTTTCCGTGAAGAAGTTCATGTAGAAAAAATGCTCATTCATTTCCACAATTTGTTCTTTTCTGACCGGGATGCACCTCAGCGCACTAAAAAACATATTCCTACCCCTGCATCCAAAAGTGCATGCAAAAGGCTCAATATGTTTTTGCGATGGATGGTTCGCAAAGACAATGCGGGTGTGGATTTCGGCTGTTGGCAACAAATTCAGCCAAGCCAATTGATTTGTCCGCTCGATATGCATGTGGAACGTGTGGCACGTAAATTGGGATTACTTACCCGCAAGCAAACCGATTGGGATGCGGCGGTTGAGTTAACAGAAAATTTGCGCATGTTTGATCATTCAGATCCGGTGAAATACGATTACGCCTTATTTGGGTCAGGTGTGATGGAAAAGCATGTTTTGGATTCAGAGAAAAAAGCAATCATCAACATACATGGCAGAAAGTAATAACTGGATAAATACCACATTGCAAGAAGTTGTAAGTCTAGGGGAATTGGAAGTTTCTGAGAGCAGGCTCACCGTGAAAAACGAGGATGATGCGCGCACTTTACTTATCGAAATGATCGCATTTTTGATTGATCATAATTTTGAAAAATTATTATTTATCCTTTATAGGATTGACATAGATGAGCAGAAGGTTAAACTTCTATTATCTAAACACCTGCCTGATGAAGCGCCTGTTGTAATTGCAGATTTGATCATTGAGCGACAAAAGCAAAAAGAGGCATTTAAGGCTTCGTTTGAGCATACACCTCCGGAGGCAATGGATGAGGATTTGTTATTATAAGGATCAGGTAACTTCACGAATAAAAAATACCGACATTACAATAACGGTTACCACTTTAATGAAGGTACCTGCCAGAAATCCGATAAATGAACCCCAAGCGCTTCGGAGTGCTTTTTTGTTATCTCGTGCATCATGTATCAATTCACCCAGGTATGCCCCTACAAAAGGACCTAGAATTAACCATAATGGTTGAGGTGGAATGAAAATGCCAAGGATAGTGCCAACGGTAGCACCTTTTTGACCTGATTTTGTTCCGCCAAATTTTTTCGTTCCCCAGGTTGGAATATAATATTCGAGTATACCAAGTATAACCACTACTACAGCCCAAATGATGAGAAATTCAGTTGAAAACGAGGCGTAGATGCTGAATTGGACTACTAAGAATCCGGCAAAGCATAATGGAGGACCGGGCAATATGGGTAAAAAGCTTCCGGCAATACCACCGAGCATCAATACACAGGCAATAATAAGAAGTGCGATGTCCATGATCTATATCAACAAGTATGCGACCCCATTGTTGTAACTTTGTAAAATTAATTAATGAATATGAAGATTGCAGCAAACGATCCAAAAAGAAAATCATGGGTTCCGATACCTGATGGCAGCGACTTTCCCATACAGAATTTGCCTTTTGGCATTTTTGTGAATGATGGCAAACCTGCCCATGTTGGTGTTGCCATTGGCGAGTATGTAATGGATCTTCATGCATTATTTCGTGCAGGATTTCTTGAAGAATTTGACCTTACCGAATCCATGTTGGAAAATCGATTCTTAAATGATCTTCTGCATATAGGCAAGAAAAAAATGCGTGCCTTGCGCGATCGCATTTCAGATTTGTTATTAGATAGCAATGAATCGCTGCAGCAACATCAGGAAGTATACGGTTCTATTTTAATTCCCATGGATCAGGTGGAGATGTTACTACCGATTCAACCGGGAGATTACACTGATTTTTACTCGAGCATTGTGCATGCAACAAATGTTGGCAGCATGTTCAGGCCTGATAATCCATTATTGCCAAACTGGAAACATATTCCAATTGGATATCATGGCAGAAGTTCATCCATGATTGTTTCCGGCACTTCATTTCACCGACCGCTTGGTCAGACAATTGTCAAAGACGGAGACCCACCTATTTTCGGTCCGACAAAGCAGTTAGATTTCGAATTGGAAATGGGGTTTATCACCTTTGATGGTAAACCATTAGGTCAGCGGATTTCTATTGAAGAGGCGGATGATTACATTTTTGGTATGGTGATATTTAATGATTGGAGTGCAAGAGATATTCAACGCTGGGAATATGTTCCACTGGGACCGTTTCTGAGTAAGAATTTTGCCAGCTCATTGTCGCCTTGGGTTGTTACACTTGATGCATTAGAGCCATTTCGCATTGCGGGAGAAAAACAAGAACCTGCTGTACTTCCATATCTGCAATATCATGGTGAAAAAAACCTTGATATCAACTTACAAGTTTTCATTAAGCCTGATGGCAGTGAAGCTCAATTAGTGAGTGCATCCAATTATAAGCACATGTATTGGACCATGGAGCAGCAATTAGCGCATCAAACGGTAAATGGATGCAATGTGCGTGCAGGTGACCTTTACGCCAGTGGCACCATCAGTGCTCCCGAGGCTACGGGATTTGGCAGTATGCTGGAATTGGCATGGAGAGGCACAAAGCCAATAAACATGCATGATGGGACAACTCGTAGTTTTATTTTAGATGGCGACACTGTTACCATTAAAGCATGGTCAGAAAAAAATGGTTTACGCATTGGATTTGGTGAAGTTACTGCTAAAGTGCTTCCGGCAATACCATTTGAATAACAACAATAAATAGCATCATTTAATAATAATCATTATTCATGAGAATTGACCCATCGGAATTGACTATTCCGAAACTGCATCAATATATTTTAGGCTCTGTTTCGCCAAGGCCAATTTCTTTTGCAAGCACTGTCGATCTGGAAGGAAGGCCAAATCTTGCACCATTCAGCTTTTTTACCGCTGTGGGGAGCAATCCGCCTATGGTTGTTTTTTCCCCTGCAAGAAGCGGCAGAGACAACACCACCAAACACACACTAGATAATGTTGAAGCCACTAAGGAAGTTGTTATCAATATCGTAAATTATCCGATAGTTCATCAAATGAGTCTTGCAAGTTCTCCTTATCCAAAGGGAGTGAATGAATTTATTAAATCGGGATTAACGCCAATACCATCAGAAAAAGTAAAACCTTACAGGGTTAAGGAAAGCATTGTTTCGATGGAATGTATTGTTAGAGATGTGATTCATACGGGCGATAAGGGTGGCGCGGGAAATATTGTTATGTGTGAAATTGTGTTGATGCACATTGACGACAATATTCTGGATGCTGACGGCAGGATGGATCCTTTTAAAATGGACCTTGTAGCCCGCATGGGAGGTGAATATTATGCAAGAATAATTCCGGAATCAATATTTGTGTTACCACAACCTAAAACAGAGGTAGGCATTGGCATTGATAGTCTTCCTGAATTTGCACGAAACAGTCATGTATTATCAGGCAACGATTTAGGTAAGCTGGGAACATTACAGGAATTACCAAACGAAGAAGCATTAGCCTCAGCAAAAACATATTTGCAAGCAGGCATGACGGGAGAAGATGCCTGTGTTGTTGCTAAACAATTAATTTCGGAAGGAAAGACAACAGAGGCACTTGCATTATTAGTATCGTTTTCGGAATGAGATTTGTAGCAAATTACTTACGCTACCGATTTACCAAGTGTCTACCTATCGTACAAGTTTCACATAATTAAAAAAAAGAGCCCCGACCTTTCGGTCGGAGCTACATACTATTTTAAATAAACACAATGTGCGAGCCCTTGCCGCTGGCTTTTGCGTAGAAATCGCCAACGGTAATGATATCTTTGATGCCTTCGAACAGGTCTTCTTTTTTAAGTTTAAACATATCGGCAGCAAGTTTACAGCCGTACATTTCAACTCCGGAAGCTTCTAATATTTCGAGGAATTCAGGTACAGTTGGCAGATCAAGGTCTTCCATTTGTTTTTTCATCATATTAGTTGCGAAGGTTTCCATTCCGGGAATAGCGCCTAGTACTGTAGGCATGTGCATTCCCGGATTTCCGACAGTAGCAACATGTAAGTGTTCCATTCTTTTTTTATTCACGGCATCCAATCCAAAGAAAGTGAAGAAAATTTCGGCTTCAATTCCTTCCATACGAGCGCCGTTAGCCATGATGAAACAAGCGTAAACGCTATCTAAACCTGCTTTTGACAGGATGAAGTTCATTTTACGAACGGGTTCCTTTTGATCAACCTCGTTGATCACAGGAGCATCATTTAACAGTAAGTCTTCCATAGTAATGTTTTAAATGCAGTTATTAAATACAGCTTACAGGTTTTGGTATACCGGAAATTTTAGCTGCTTTTTTCAGTGGTCCATTTGGGAATAAAGCATAAAATTCTTTGATATCAGTTATGCCACTTCCACCAACTTTACGAATGGTCAATGGATTTTTGCTTTTATGTTGTTCCTGCAACCAGTTAATTACTTCCCAATGTTTAGGAGTGAGAACCGGGATGCCTTCTTTTGCGGCAATCATTTCGGCAACTTCTTTATCCCATTGGCTAAAATCAGTCATGAAACCTTCTTCATTGAACTGAACATTTTTTTCATTTACAAGCGTTGTCATAATGGTATGTTTAATGTTGTTATTTATTTAAAGTTTCGTGTTCGAGGTGTTTTCCGCTGGTATCCATGGTTGGATGAATGAATGGAATAGTGCGTCCTTTCATGAGCACATTCCAATAAATCCATTTGAAACCAAGTTTACCCATGTGGTTCATAAGTGACTCTTCCATCAATTGCATCGGGCCAACACCATTGAATGGGAATGTTCCGTCAACCGGTTCGTGGTCGTAATTGAAATCTATCAATAGTGCTTTATGATTACCGGTTTCAACGAAGCAATTTGCGTGACCATCAAATTTTGCACTCAATGGATCATCATTAATGAAATCGAGGATGTTTTGAGTAAGCACTTCAGACTCAAAGTGTGCAACTGAGCCGGCTTTACTGGCCGGTAGACTGGTAGCATCGCCGATGGCAAAAATGTTTGGTGCGATAGTAGTCTGGAGTGTGAATTTATCTGTTGGCACATAATTCAAATCATCGCCAAAACCACTTCGACCTACATATTCAGCACCTTTATTCAATGGCACGGTTACCAATAAATCGAAATTCACTTCTTGTCCGCCGTAATCGTGCAAAGTTTTTGTTTTATTGTCGATGCGCTCAACACAGAAGTCGGTAACCAGTTTAATGCCTTTATCTTCAATCAGGTGACCAAGTTTTTTTGAAGCAAATGGTTTTGTGAAAGCGCCGCTGAGAGGGGTCACATAAGTGATTTCAACTTCATTTCGCATTCCTTTATGGCGAAAGAAATCATCGGCAAGAAACGCAAATTCGAGTGGTGCTACGGGGCATTTAATCGGCATTTCAGTGATGTGTATCACTAATTTGCCACCTTCCCAATTTGCCAATTTTTCATGCAATGCTTTGGCACCTTTAAAGCTGTAGAAATCAAAAATATCTTGATACCACAGTTCACCTTTCATTCCTTCAACTTCTTCGGGAGCGATGTTGCAACCTGAAGCGATAATGAGAATATCGTAGTGCAACGCGCTGCCATCTGTCATATGTACTAAATTAGTTTCAGGTTCTACGCGATCGATGGTAGTGTGTAGCAATTGCACATCGTGAGGGATGAATTTTTTAATTGGTTTTTGAATCTCATGTTCATCGTAAATACCAAATGGGAGGAATAAGAATCCGGGTTGATAATAGTGGATTTCAACTTCATCAACGATGGTGATATTCCACTCATTTCTATCCAGTTTTCCCCGCAAATGGTTCGCCATCATAGTTCCGGCTGATCCGGCACCTAAGATGATTATGTTCCTGCTTGTCATTGTGTTTATTTTATGACACAAAATTATTCCCGACGGAGGTCGATAACAGGTGATGTTTCATACAGCGGAAATTGATTTATGTCACCGTTTTGGTGAGTGGCGAGTGGGAGAGTGGGTGAGTGGTGAGTTGTGAGTGGGTGAGTGGTGAGTTGTGAGTGGGTGAGTGGGTGAGTCGTGAGTCGTGAGTCGTGAGTCGTGAGTGGTGAGTGGTGAGTGCTTATTTCCACTCGGGGAGTTCATCGACCATGTGTCGTTTGGGTTTGCGCCATTGGATGGGTTTCACCACTTCATCGTAGAAGAAAGAAATTGGGTTCATGATGGGTGAAGGGGGTTTGGGGACGGTATCGATCAATTCTTTACCCCTGATACCCGGAATTGGCTGCATCACATAGGGTTGTGTCTCCTGATATGCTAAAAACGCTTCGCGAAAGTCTTCCCTTGAAGGCCAGGGGTAAACGACGAAAGAATCGAGTTCTATGGTATCGCGCTGTAGGGAAACCGCTATGGACACCAAATCATCGTGCATGGTATCCGGAACGACATATAGTTTTGGTTTATACCCCAATGCACTGAATTGCAGGGTATCCAAAGGTTTGACAACAATCGTAAAAAAACCAATTTCGGAGGCAGACACCCCTCTGATATCATCAGGAACAGTTACAGATGCGTATGGCACTGCATATCCGGTGGAATTATCGGTAATGATACCACTCAATTGCGCATATTGTTGAGCCTCACCATGCTTCAGTGAGCACACGAGGACTAATAGAATAGCCGAAATTCGGGTAAAGGGCATAAGCCAAGAACGCATGGTGACGCAAGTTATGATGGATTATGAAATAATTTGTAAGATTTGCATGTTAAACAAGGTTAATTCAAATATCAATGGAACAGAACGAAGGAAAATTGCATGATATGCGCACAGATTACACAACAGGTGTTTTCGATGAGCAAAATGCCTATCCACAACCGATGCAGCAATTTGGATTGTGGTTTGAGGAAGCAATAAAAGCCGGAATAAGCGAAGCAAACGCCCTTGTGTTATCGACGGTAAGTAATGAGGGTAAACCAAGTTCGCGCGTTGTTTTGTTAAAGGAATATGTGTCTGCAGGATTTATTTTTTTCACAAATTATAATAGCAGAAAAGGGAAAGAATTAGCAGCTAATCCATATGCATGTATGAATTTTTGGTGGGGGGCGATGGAACGTCAAGTTCGCATAAATGGGAGGATGGAAAAAATTCCCGCCACAGAAAGTGATGCATATTTTTATTCACGACCTGTTGGCAGTCAGGCGGGTGCCATGATATCGCCACAGAGTGAGGTAATTGAAGGTCGTGAATGGTTGGAACAGCAATTCATCGCGCAGCAATTAAAGGGTGAATTAAAGCGTCCCGAACATTGGGGAGGTTATATTTTAATACCTGAAGAATTCGAATTCTGGCAAGGAAGAAGTAATCGATTACACGACAGGTTACAATACCTCAAACACAGCGATGGCAGCTGGAAAATTCATCGACTGGCTCCGTAAATTACAGTGTTTCCGGTACAACAGGGGTTGCGTTCTTGTATAAACCATTATGCAATCTCAACATATATTCTTCTCTGGAAATGTTATGTGCTCCCAGGCTTGCCAGGTGATCGTTATAAATCTGACAATCGATAAAATCGAATTGATGTTTTTGCAAATGCGCTACGAGTGAAATAAAGCCATATTTACTCGCATTACTTACGCGACTGAACATGCTTTCCCCGAAAAAAACGCCGCCTTGAATAATGCCATATAAACCTCCAACGAGTTTTTCGTTCTGCCAAACTTCTACAGAGTGTGCATGTCCTTGATGATGGAGTTTACAATATGCATCGATAAAATAATTATCGATCCAAGTAGACTCATCATTTTTCCGTTCGATCTGCGCGCAGGACTTAATAACGGATTCAAAATCTTTATCTAAAGTGACATCAAACGCTTTCTTTTTTAAAAGTTGTTTCATGCTTCCGGAGATATGCAGATTTTGGAAATCCAATATGCATCTCGGATCCGGCGCAAACCAATACGGTTCATGTCCCAAGGTGAACCATGGAAAAATTCCGGACCGGTATGCCAACAACAATCTATCAGAAGATAAATCGCCGCCGATAGCGAGCAGACCATCCGGGTCGGCATCAAACGGGTCGGGAAAAATATTGCGATGATCGAGTTGCCAGATTGGCATTTCGCTTATTCGATGGTGGCGTTAATTCCGCGATCAACGAGTTGTTCGCGCATAGGTGACAACGTTCTTTTAGCGCCTTGTTGCACGGCATATTTCCCTTTGAAATGGATGATATATGCGCATTGTTCGGCTTGTTCCTGGGAGTGGCGGCAGATTTCAACCAGGCTTTGAATAACCCATTCGAAGGTATTCACATCGTCGTTATGTACAATAAGACGTGCGCCGATCAGGTCGTCGATCAACTGTTCGGTTAATACATCTTCTTGCGTAAATACTGCGCTCATGCCTTGAACTTTAGGATACAAAATTAACAAACGAACAGTTATTCATGGCTCCTGGTTCAAAAAGTTGGCTAATTTCGAGCCTTATGGACCCACGTGAATCCGCCAGATCCCGCTTCAAACGGCAGGTTACAGGCTTATGGACCTTTCGGCTTTTTCTGTTGTCGAAACTGCCTATAGCCCTGATCACCGGCATCAGAATCCGCGCCCTGGATGACAATAGCTGCACTGTTTCGGTGCCGTTCAAATGGCTGTCGCAGAACCCTTTCAGATCGGTATACTTCGCTTCGCAGTCAATGGCAGCAGAGATGTCGACCGGCGTGTTAAGTATGATGGCCATTCAGGGATGTGAGCCTCCTGTTTCGATGTTGGTGACGAAAGTGCATGCTGTCTTCACGAAAAAGGCTGCTGCACGGGTATTTTTTACGTGTAATGATGGGGAAGCCATTCGTAAGGCTGTAGATCAAACAATGGCGAGCGGAGAGGGCGTAACTATTGTTTGCAGTAGTATTGGAAAACTGAAAGACGGGACTATTGTCAGCAGTTTTGAAGTTGAATGGTCGTTTAAAGCAAGAAGCAAATAATATTTATGGTTACTATTTACGTTTATTAATAATTACACTTCAAGAAAATCATCGCAATATGCATCAACCCAAGACTCTTTTAATCCTTGTTCCATTTCTGTTTGCCTCGGTTTTCGTATCCTGTAATCGCACAACAGGCAAAGAAGAAAACAACACTGATGAGGCTACAGAAAGCACATCAACATCACGCACCAAGGATCCAAATATTATAACAGTTGATGATCCATTTAAAAATCAGCCAAATGTGTTTTGCACAGTGATCAGGAATCTCGACATCAGTTATTATGCACCTGAAAAAACGGTTGATGATGTTGCTGCCTATCCTAAAAAATGTTGCCTGCTGGATGTTTGTCTCGATCAGCCGGGCTCTTCAGGAATGGTTGTAAATTTGGGAGACGACACTGAAATTGTAACAGCTGATTTTGAGCTTATAAAAGTTTTCGATTCTGCTGATGAAGCGCGTGCATACGCCGAAAAGCATCAAATTCAGGATGCGATTTTTGAGTAGTTAAAATTGTATTTCAGCATATAAAAAAAGGAGACTTGATGAAGCAAGTCTCCTTTATTATTTGGTTAAGGCTGTTTATCTCAACGAATAGCGATATTCACATAATCGCGTTGTGTTGGTCCTGTATAGATTTGACGCGGGCGACCGATAGGCTCACCGGATTCACGCATTTCTTTCCATTGTGACAACCATCCCGGTAAGCGACCGAGTGCAAACAACACGGTGAACATTTCAGTTGGGAATCCTATTGCACGATAGATGATACCGGAATAGAAATCGACATTCGGATATAATTTTCTTTCCACAAAATAGTTATCGCGCAAAGCTACTTCTTCAAGTTGTTTAGCGATATCGAGAACAGGATCATGGATACCAAGTTTATTCAACACGTTATCGCATGCTTCTTTGATGATTTTAGCACGTGGGTCGAAATTTTTATATACACGGTGACCAAATCCCATCAAACGGAAATTATCATTTTTGTCTTTTGCTTTTTCTACATATTTCGCAACGTTTCCGCCATCGCGTTTGATCACTTCCAACATTTCAATTACTTGTTGGTTGGCACCACCGTGAAGTGGCCCCCAAAGTGCGGCAACACCTGCTGCTACGCTGGCATAAGCATTTGCCTGGCTTGAACCAACCATGCGCACAGTTGATGTAGAGCAATTTTGTTCGTGATCGGCGTGGAGGATAAGCAATTTATCAAGTGCATCTACTACTACAGGATCCGGCATATATTCTTCGGTACGCATACCAAACACCATATACAGGAAGTTGGTAACATAGTCGAATTTATTTTGCGGATACATAATTGGATGACCAACAGATTTTTTATGAATCCAGCTAACGAGTGTTGGCATTTTTGCGAGGATACGGGTAATAGTCATATCCACCTCATTTGCACTCATATGAGGATTCAGGGCATCCGGATAAAAAGAGCTGAGCGTACACATCAACGAACACAACTGACCCATTGGATGGGCATTAGACGGGAAGCCATCGAAAAATTGTTTGATGTCTTCATGTACAAGTGTATGGCGCGTGATACGATCAGTGAATTCGATATATTGCTCATTGGTAGGCAATTCGCCATAAAGCAACAGATATGTTACTTCCATGAAGTTCGACTTCTCGGCGAGTTGTTCGATCGGATAACCACGATAACGCAGAATACCCAATTCACCATCTAAAAAAGTGATGCTGCTTTTAGTAGCACCTGTGTTTTTGAATCCGCTATCGAGCGTAACGTAACCGGTAAGGTCGCGCAATTTGTTGATATCGATCGATTGTTCTCCTTCGGAACCGGTAAACACCGGCAAGTCTATCTCTTGTTCTCCAAGTTTGATATGCGCTGTCTCAGACATAATCTTCGTGCACGTTTGGTTTGGTAGTGTAAAAATTTGCCATACAAAGGTATAAAATGTATGCACAGATATGCCTGTTGGGCTACACTTTTTTTAAAGTGCAAGGATGATAAGGGTCGAAATTTATCTAAAATGTAAAGAAAGTGGCATTACATCCACGGAACCGTGAATTTGTTGATGTTTTCGATAAGATACCACAGGATGATACCATACATCACCACAAAGAGGCCAGCTTTAATAAAATTGGGCCAGTTTTTCATGATTCTAAACGCCAGCATTCCAACAAAAAGCCCTGCGCCGCCAACAATTACCATAGCAAGGGGGTAATATTGATCGAAGGTTATAGATTTAGGGGCATATGGGATTACAACAATATCGAAAAACACGAAGAAGCTCAAGTAAAAAAAGCCTTCCCAAAAGAGGTTCGGGTTGTGTTGTTGTTGCTGATCTTGTTGATTTGACAGGGGTTCCATCGCCTGCAAAGGTAAGGAAGAATGCATTAATGGAGATATCCTATTTTTGCTTGCATGAAAACCTGCCCACATTGTCATAACGAGAACCCGGTGGACTTCAGCTATTGCAGATACTGTGGTAACGCTCTGAACGGAGTTCCGGAAAACAAGCCTAAAAGCATATGGAAACGGCTACCTGCCTGGGTTTGGATCATTCTGATAGTTGGGGGTATAGCAGCCTTGATTTTAACGCTCATCGGTTCTTTCATAGCAATTGCAACAATGGAGGGAGTTGCCAGTATTGTGATTTTGATTTGTGGAATCGTTGGATTTGGCGTTATACCCCTTCGGCGACCTGACAGAGCCGGAAGTTTTGCCAGAGCTATCGGACTGAGCTTTTTTGCACTCATGGGAGCCACAGTAGACCAAACAGGCAATTTCTTATACAATAAACCGATAGAAATGTGTTTTTGTCATGATGGAACCAGCCTTACAAGAGATATAGATGTTACCAATCCAATCCCGGGACAAACGAATATTACACAGGACTATACTTGTTATGATAGCACCGGGAAAGCAGCCAAGACGATCAATATTTTTGCCGTATTGGGAATAAGATTTGTGGAATATGTGATACTGGGTTATTTGCTCATTGCATTACGACAGGTCAGGTGGCGAATTAAAAATAACCGGTAATCTTTTAACGTTTTGTATTGCATGAAGATTAGAAACCTCCTTCTATTGTGCAGCATTGTAGTAACATTTGACTGCAGCGCCCAATTCATTTCACTTCGCGCTACAAATGCATCACAATTTATTAGCGATGGATTATATGATCCGGATATTTCAAAGGCCATTGGCGCAGAATTAATTTATAGCAAGCCGGTGAATTTTATTAAATGGCCAATAAATTATAATATCGGAATTGATTATCGCAATGTTGATGGTGCACATGCTGCATATGTGGCAACCGGATTGACATGGGTTACCAGAACACCTTCAGGGTTTATGTTTGCACCAAATGCGGAGAGTGTAACATATGTAACAAGTAATTGGCTGCATTATGCTGATGTAAACATGTATAATGGTGTATTGATAGGTGATTCTACATACACCTATTCTATGGGCTGGTCACTTGGATATAATATCGGCTATGTATTCGGGAAGCAATTTTTTGTGCACTACGGATTTGCAGGTAGATATAATACGACTCCGCAATATCATAATGATGCCATTGAGGGAGCATCTTCCTGGGATTTCATGCTGAAGGCGGGAATCCTTTGGAAATTCAAACGCAAATTTTATAAAGCTTAGAGGTTTACCGACAGTGTGAGCGAAAGTGCATTTGCTACAACAATTGCCTGTGTATTGTCATAAAAACGATAAGCTACATCCAGATTTCCGTTGCCTATTGCTATGCCACCGCCCAGGGAAAAATAGGTGCGTCCGCCTTTAGAGGGATGTTCATAAAAGTATCCTGCCCGAAGGTGTACTTTTTCCTGATAACTATAATCTATTCCCGCTCCCAAAGTAATTTCGTGCATTTCCTCTTGCACTCCACCCGGGGCATCATTAAAGGAGTGTAACATGCCATATGCGGCAGATTCTGATCTATTGTATATTGTAGGAACAATCAGTTTATTTACATCTAATGCAAATACAAGTTGATTATTGTCATCAAAAAGTACATCATATGCAAAGCCAATACTAAGTGTAGTCGGGATAAAATAATCATAGCCCGGATATCCATATTCTTGTGGGCTACCGATATTACTAATGGTGGCACCAATATTGATTTTATCAGTTCCGTTAACTGTTGTTGTATATAAGCAGGAAATATCTGCAGCTATTCCTGATGAAGGTTTGATCACAACACCATTAATAATCATGTCTTTAGAAATGGTTGAATAAAATACTTTCCCTGTAATTGCAGTCATAAAATGCGACGAAAAGGAATGCGATCCGGCGACATCAAATGCCAATTCATAATTCGATGCACCCTGGTTGATATTTCCTGTTGGTGTTATCAATGTTGAACCTCCCAGGGAATTATATCGCAATCCAAATGCAAGAGCGCTTGAAGTGTATTGATTGTATACCGACAAACACAACAAGTTACCGGCGCCGCGTTTATAATCGAGAGCGAGACCAAAGGAATCGAGCAATGCACTGATTGCTGCAGCATTTGTGTACAAAGCTCCGTTATTTATCACTGCAGTGCCGGCTTCACCCATTGCATTAACTCCTGCATTTGGTGTACTTGATAAAAAAGAGAATGAAGTAGAGATCGGATTTTCAAGATCAACAGCAAAAGTTTGTGCAAATGACATTTCAATACTACAACACATGAGTACCACCGAAAAAATACCACAAGAAATTAGTTTAGAAATGCTTATCATACCTTGTTAAAATAAATGATATCAAAATTACAAGATATTTCCATTGTGAAAAATAATTTGAACACCTCACAAGCCAAATTCTATGTATTTAATAAGTGCGTCGGCCTCAAGCTTTTTCCTCTTCCCTCACATCATCGGCTTCAACCAATACAGGTTTTGGCGAGCGTTTTGGTATGAGATTCATTTTATGGCTGATAATATAGGAAATCACCCTTTTTTCAATCATATGGTGCAGGGGAACCAGTCCGCACATCAGTAAAATTTTTATCGCCAAAATTTTCCATGGCTCACCGTGCGTTAAATGATGTATCCATGTGTCGAACAGCAAGATTAAAAATTCAAAGAAGAAGATAAAGGAAACAAATCCGAGAAACCTGATGATTGCAGGAGAAACCCTGATCCCTCCAAGTATGAAAAGCATCAGAAAAAAGGTAGCTATAAGGATAGTAATAGCGGTGTATTGAATATTGTTACGTCTTCTGGTCTCATCGCGTTCTTGTTGCAGTTGTTGATCCCGCAGCACTTCTTCATTCTCCAGTTCCAGAATTTGCAACTGTTCTTTTTGCATTAAGCTATCAAGGCTTTCTGAGGTGCTTTTATTCAGCAAACTATATGCGTAAGCCTCCTCGAAATTATTTTGAAGTGAATAAATTTTCTCGAGCTTACCTGTTGCTTCAACCATAAATTCATAATAATTTATAGATGCTGCGATAGTATATGACCTTCGGAAACAATCTCTGGCTTCTTCCAGAAAATTATTGCGTTGGAGAAAATCGCCATATCTCAAATAAAAGCTTGACTGACGCAATTTATCCTTTGACCTGTTAATCCCTTGTGCTGCTTTATCAAAATATTCCTTTGCAGTTACAACATCCCCTTCATATTCATTGAACATTGCCTCGAGCCTGAAATAAGTTGTTGTGTCGTTAGTCCTGATATATTCCAGTTCCTCCGGATATTCCTCATTGTACAAATGATATAATTCCGCAAAATTACTTTGTTTAATAAGATGGTTTCGGAACACAACCAGGGCAAATCGTTTCAGGCGACTGACGCCATTTCGATTGCTGTAATCAATGATTTTATATAACTGATTTTCGTTTAAGGTTCTATTATTAAATGCAATAACTTCCATATCAAATTTAATGGTCATTATACGCATTGAATCCGGCTTTTTTGCATGTTCAGCAATATTTAATTCTTTGAGTTTATAGTTAATCGACTTGTCATAAGCTTTTATCAAATTATAAAATGTAGATAGTTCATCATAGCATTTCAGACGCAACTCCAGATCGCTACCATTTTCCGCAATGGTCAAGGCATCGAGATAATTACGAATTGCCTCAACGTTGTTATTCATATCATGTTGCAATGAGCCCAGCAAAAGATGGCTTTCGGCGGTAAGGTTGTTATCTTTTAAGCGTATTGCTTCTGTCAATGCCTGGTGTGCATAATCCTTTGCACGATCTGTTTGAAAAATTAGTTTACACCCATAGGCAAGAGCATACTTACATTTCCATACCTCTTTTTTATTGGTAAGCTGACCTGACATGCTTTCCAATAAAGGGACTATGCGACTCACTTTATCTGTGAAGGTATAATCATCAATATAAATCAGATAATTCGAATACGCTTCAAGTAAGAATTCATTGTTATACGACAGTTCAGCCATGTCAATTCCCACACTGAGTAGGCTATCGGCCTTATGTGCATCAGCTTCCCATGTAACATAATAGGCCGCAAGTTCACCAAGCAGCGATATACGTTGCAACGTTTCTGTTGCGTGATTTAGGTCGCTTTCTATGTGAGATTTATCAATAACAGGCAGATTGTAGGTTACGGCATTGTTATTAGGCCCGGGCTCTGTTTCGGCGAATCCAATAAAGGGTACAATAGTGAAAACGATCCAGGTGAAAAACCCGGACAGCTTGGTGTGCATGGTCATGTTTGAAGTAAGGAGTCTTGTGATTAGGTCAAATGTGTATGCCGGTATAGTTTGTATCTTTAACCAAACATACAACCAAAAACTCACATTATGCAAACTAACCAACAACTCTCATGGTATAAGAAAGCTACCATTATCCTCGCAATTACAACCATCATCCCTACAACTATCGTGCTTACTTCTCAAGCTGCTGAACCACTACCGGCACAACAGGTAGTTACCAGTCAACCGATCTCAACTGAGGATGCTGCAAGATTTGTAGCTAATTATGCAGATCAGGCTGAAAAAGTAAAAGCTGTTGTCAAGGGAGTCGTTATTGAGGCTGGCCAATTGGAATCCTTAAATACAGTTGCGGCAGCCCACCCCAATGCAAATAAATTCCGCTTGTATTTTGGAAAAGACGATAACGGAGGCGACGTGACGATAGCAGTGGCAATGGATGGTCAGGGTAATGACCAAACAGATACTATGTATTCTTCTGCAAGAACAGGCACCAATTTATGTCCACCTGTTTGCGATGCCAATGGTACTATTGGTGGCAATTAATCACATTTCTTCTCATAAACGGCGATCATTGTTTAATACTTTGGTCGCCGTTTTGTTTTTGGGAACCGGCTTTGCGATAGTGTAAATCGGCTAATTCCGGATAAAATACAACTGTTCAAAGGAAACGAATATCCTTATATCACCCAAATTCGGTATGTTTAGGTCATTAATCAGACTATACTTTTGCAGCCGATGGACATCCGTGTAGTTTTATTTGACGACAACAAGCATATCAGGGAGAGCTTACAAATGCTTATTTCCGCAACTCCGGGTATTACCTGTATAGGAACCTATCCTGATTGCAGAGACATGCTTATTTATATAGAATCAGATGTTCCGGATGTGGTTTTGATGGATATTGAAATGCCCGGCATGAATGGCATAGAGGCCGTAAAACTTATCAAACAGCACTTTCCCGGTGTTCAGATACTGATGCAAACCATGTTCGATGACGATGACTATATCTTTGAAGCGATATGCAGCGGTGCATCGGGGTATATATTAAAAACCACCACGCCATTAGGTTACACTGAAGCCATCAAAAATGTACATGCCGGAGGTTCACCTATGAGTCCATCGATTGCTCGAAAGGTGTTTGAATTATTCAAGACCAATCTAGCTTCACAGGTGGATGTGAACTACAATCTGACAGACAAAGAAAAAGAGATACTTCAGAACTTGGTAAAAGGCAAGAGCTACAAAATGATTGCTGAAGAAATGTCAATCTCTACTGAAACTGTTAAAACCCATATGAAGAATATTTACACCAAACTGCATGTAAATTCAAATACAGAAGCGGTGGTGAAGGCGATAAAGGATAAGATCATCTAACAGGCTTGAATCAAAAGTATCGTATGACAAGATGGACAGCGCACATTTACATTTTTTTGTTATCGATTTGTTGGATAAATAATATATCTGCACAGCAGGATATTGATTCACTACGGAAGGTGATTAAAAACTCCAAGGATGAAGAAACCCTTGCAGACACCTATAATGATCTGGCATATCAGTTTGCATATTCAAAACCGGATAGTGCCATATTTTACGGAAACATGGCACTGGACTTATCTGAAAAGCATAACCTTCAAGAACAGATAGCTCCGGCTTATAACGCCATTGGGTTGGCTTATCAGAGCAAAGGGATGTATCAGATTTCTATTGATCATCTTACAAAACAATTACCATATTTAAAAAGCGATAGTTCAGCATTATCAAGAACATATCATAATATCGGATTGTCTTATAAGTTTTTAGGCAATCTAAATACTGCTCTGGAATATGAAATTAAATCAGCAAAAGCAATAGAAAAAAGTTCAGACCCTGTAGCATTGGGAGCTATTTATTTATCGATTGGAAATATTTATCGCGACCTTCAAGACTATGATCTTGCCTATTCTTATCTTCAAAAATCTCTTAAAACATATGAATCAGGGACAAACTTTGGCATTAGCAGCAAAAATTCGCTGATTGCAATGACCTATTCAGGAATTGGTAGTTTATTTCTGGTAAAATATGAAATAGACAGCGCAATTTACTATCACTCAAAGGCTATCGATTTATTGGAAAAGGAACCTGTTTCTTACAATTTAGCAATACTCATCGAGAATCTGGGTGATGATTATTTAGTTATTGATGAAAGGGAAAAGGCAATCAAACAATTTCAGCGTGCAAAGCAGATCATGGAAGCATTGCAATCAGGTGCCGATGTAGGTTACGAATACTATAAAATTGCCAACGTATATCGAATTGCCAAGCAATATAATAAGGCATTGAGCTACAACGATTCGGCACTTGTATTATTTACCAAGTATGATGCCGTAAATTTCAAATTGGCGTCTTATGATTTAAATTTTCGTATTTACGATTCCATGGGGCGGCCGGCGGAAGCTTTAGAAAATTATAAGCTTTACATAGCTTTGAAAGACAGCTTGAATTCAGAATCACAACAATCAGAAGTACTGAGATTAAAAGAAGAATTTGAAACAACCCAAAAAGAACAGCGCATTGAGCTTTTAGAAACCAGCAACGCCTTGCAATTGCGCGAAAATGAGCGTCAGGTGATGTTCCGCAATATAGCGATTGGCCTGATTATCATGTTGCTCGGTTTTGGTTTATTAATATGGAACAGATACCGGATCAAGCAGCAGGTAAAGCAACTACAGATGCGCAATGATATAGCGATAGACCTGCACGACGAAGTTGGAAGTTCGTTGAGTTCCATAAAAATGCTCAGTGAGATTGCGGCATTACAAAAAGATGATAAACATCAACTTGATGATCTTCTTGGCCGCATCCAGGTCAATGCATCAGAAACCGCTGAAAAAATGCATGATATCATATGGATGATCAATCCTAAGCATGACCAGTTATCCGGCATTTTATCGCGGATGGAAAATTTCATGTTTGACATGTGTTCTCCTGGCGAAATTTCATTCAACCTGCAAAAGAACATAGATCCGAATATCAAGCTCAATATGCTTCAGCGCAAAGACCTGATGCTGATATTTAAGGAAGCCGTAAATAATGCGGTGAAATATGCTGCTGCAACAAATATCCAAGCACATATCTCATATGTCGATCATCATGTGCAATTAATCGTTACCGATAATGGTAAAGGATTCGATTTGCAAACGATCAGACGCGGTAATGGGCTTGATAGCATGCAAATGAGAGCACAGGAATTAGCTGGCACTTTGGAGATTAACTCCACGCCAAATACAGGCACTACTATTCGTGTGCGTTTTCCTATTTGACCCACTCCCCCATTCTCGGTATTTTACAGGTGCATTCATGGAAATAGCTTTGCTGATACAATTTAACCTATCACAAAAACTATTCTATGAAAAAGCAAATTACGCTATTCGCCGTGTGTTTTATAGCAGGACTACTCACTGTAAACGCACAAACCAATACATTTCCCGCGACAGGAAGTGTTGGCATTGGCACCATAACCCCAAATGCATCAGCATTGCTGGAAATGTCTTCAACCAGCAAAGGGTTATTGGCGCCACGTATGACAAAAGCACAAAGAGATGCTATTGCATCACCTGCAACAGGACTGCTCATTTTTCAAACTAACTCCAGTCCTGGATTTTACTATTATACGGGAGCATCATGGACTGCCCTTGCTTCAAAAGGTGCGAACACAACGTTGAGCAATCTCACCACTACATCTATTTCGCAACCATTATTGCCTAATGCAGACAATACAGTAGATTTAGGAAGTAGCACTTTGCGCTGGAATGAATTATATGTAAATAATATTAAGTTTCTTGATGGCACTACACAAACTACTGCCGGTGGTGGTGGTGCTACCTATACAGCAGGAACAGGCATTTCAATCGCAGGCTCTGTAATCTCAAATACAGGCGATGTAAATGCTGCTGATGATTTAACAATTCTGACTAATCATGGAGGAGATGTAACCGGTGTTTATAACAACCTTCAAATTTCAACAGGAGCAGTTGGAAGTGCCGAAATTGCTGATGGATCGGTTACTTCTACAGATATCTTAAATGGTACAATTGCTGCGGCTGACTTAAGTTCTATGGGTGCAACAAGTGGCCAGGTGATGCAATGGAATGGAATAGCATGGATTGCCACTACCCCTGCAGCAGGCGCAGAAACTGATCCACAGGTAGGAACAATTTCAACAAATGCCATTCCTCGTTGGGACGGAACCGCGTTGACAACCGGCGGAATTGTAGATGATGGCGACAATCTTTCTTTTGGCTGGAACAATGGTATTTCATCAAACACAACAGCATCATTTTACAATAATGAAGGAGTTATTGCCGATGAAGATATTGCTATTAAAGGTGTAGATCAAACGGTAAGTTTAGGTGGCACAGCAACGGTGCATTCTACCGGTTATTTGGGATATAACACTGTTGGTGTAGTATTTGGCGATACACCTGTTTCACATGTCGGTGTATGGGGCAATGCTTCTACAACAACAAATTCAGCTGCCGTATATGCGAATAACAGTTCAACAGGATCAGACAATTATGGTGTTGTTGCAAAAAGTGTTGGCGCCGGAACAACAAACATCGGTTTATATGCAAGAAGTGCTGGTGCAACAAATAACTATGGTGTGATAGTTCCTACCGATGGCGGTAAATCAGGTTTTAACTGGTCATCACCTTCAGCGCTCGTGGGCATTAAAGGCAATGATACTGATAATGCATTACGTATCATCGGAACAGATTTTAATACTGACTTAATTGTTGATGAAGTTGGCCGTGTTGGCGTCCATGGCGATCCGGATGCATTTAGCGCTAATTTCAATGTTTATGGGTCAGGATATGTGCAAGATCGTCTAAATATTGGTGTCAGCGGGGCTTTCCTTTATTCTATGCTCGCAGTAAATGGCACAGATGAAACTGTGACAATTATGGGAACGAATCCATATATTCAAATGAAAAATGCCGGGTCGAATGTAGGATACCTTCGTGCAAATGGTTCTGATTTAATGCTGGCAACTAATTCAGGCGTAACAGGGAAAGTTATCCTACGTGCAAATGGTATAAACAGTATGTATGTTGATCAAAATGGTAACATCGTGATGGGCAGTACAACAGTTGCTCCTAAATCCGGATATAAATTAAGTGTAGACGGGAAAGTAGTATGCGAAGAATTACTGGTTCAACTTTCACCATGGCCTGATTACGTTTTCGCAGATGATTATAAATTATCTTCATTGAGCGAAGTTGAAAATTTCATAAATGAAAACAATCGCCTCCCCGGCATTCCATCAGCTGCTGAAGTAGAATCCGAAGGATTAAATGTTGGTCAAATGCAGAAACTAATGATGGAAAAGATTGAAGAGTTGACATTGTATATGATCGAACTTCAGAAGCAGAATGCCGACTTGCAAGCTAAAGTTGATGCTTTGAGTAATTAATTATTTCAATCAACAACTGATCATTATGAAAAATCAAATCACCAAAAGCATTATTGCAATCTGCCTGATGCTTTGCACGCAATGGTTGCCCGCGCAGACTATTGAAATAAGCAGGCCGGAAAAAATAATAGGTTGCGAGGAAGTTCCGGCTTCATTGCTTGCTCCAAATGGCAAATTAGCACATGCCAACAATCCAATGTATTATAACAGTACAACAACCGGAAATAAAATGGATTTAACACCAAAACTCGATTGGCCTTTAAAAATGTCAGATGAGTATAAAGACCTGTCCGGTGTATATTCATATTTCTACATTTCAAATTATCTCGATCTTGATCCTGATACCACTGTTAAAGAAGACTGGTATTGCTTCACAAATGATTATGCCAGAAATTATGAAGGCCATAACGGTGCCGATATTTGCCCTTACCCTTATGGATGGCAAATGATGGATGATGAAAGTGTGGATGTCATTGCAGCTGCTGATGGCGTTATCGGCGCGATATTCGATGGAAATACCTTTGATCGAAATTGCAGTAAGCCGCATACTTTTATTATAAATGATACGCTTGACAATACCGGATATCTTGGCAATTATGTACGCATTGATCACGCAGGAGGACTTACGACACTCTATGGTCACTTAAAGCATGGTACACTAACAGATTTAAATGTAGGGGACTCTGTAAAATCAGGCGACTATCTGGGTAAAATTGGCAGCTCGGGAAATTCAACAGGACCTCACTTACACTTTCAAGTAATGTGGTATGGCTCGCTTGTTGAACCATGGAAAGGAAATGAAGACGTTGGAGAACCCAATTGCAACTTCACTTACTATCAATCTCTCTGGAATAATCAAATTCCTTACTATAATACACAACTCATTAGGGTAGCTACACATTTTGGAGGACCAACAGAAACGAGTTGCACAAATTATGAAGCGGGAAGTAATGAGACCGAAACATTGGTAAATCACTTCTCTTCATTTCAAATTGCTAAAATTGGCGTTTCGATACGCAATATCTTTGCCGGAATGCCAATCAATGTCGACATTTTCACAAGCACCGGAGTGCTTAAGAACAGCATGTCTTATACCCCTTTGGTATTTGATGAAATTGCCACTTATTACTTCGATCAAAGCCTCTTAAGCTATACCACAGGCACTTATAGAGTTCGTGTTACATTTGATGGCAAAACCTATGATCATTACTTTACTGTAAATTGCAGCGGTGATCTCATTTATTCCGCAGCTCAAAGTGGTCATAAAGGATTTATCAGTGGCGGAAGCATAACAAGCACGTCTACAATTTCAGGCACCAGTGCGAATGAAATCCTGTATGAAGCAGAAACCTTTGTAAAATTAAACGTAGGATTTCAAGCCGCAATGAATTGTGAGTTCAAGGCCCGATTAGACGATTGCACACTTGGAGGCGTTAAGGAAGAACCCGAACCAATAAAATCAAGTGATTCCAGGTTGACGGTTTATCCAAATCCAACTTTCGGAGAATTCTCTTTATTGTATGAAGGAACCTCTGAAAATGATGCTTTGGTAAACATTTTCGATCTTACCGGAAGGCTCATTACTCAATATACCTTTTCGTCAAATCAAGGCAATGTCAATCACACCTTTGATCTCAGTGAACAGGCAAAGGGCTTGTATTT
>JAIBBA010000107.1 GCA_019694895.1 Chitinophagales bacterium | reverse complement strand
TGATAAGTGGTAAATGGTGTGATGAGCGAGGAATAATGATATCTGAATCCGGTAGCATGATAATCCGGATTGTAGCCAAGCGTTGCATAATAGGCAGGCTCGTCGAATTTAATCGGCACATCTGTTTTATCATTCACAATAACACGTAGCATTGTCAATCCGTTTTGCACTTCTTCTGCTACCATGAAATTGCTGAAGTATTGCACTTGAGTTAAAAATACATCATCTCTTCCGGGTATAACATCCTGCCAATTATCCATGCGCGGATCGAAATAATTCACGCTACATAGGCGATAGTTTTTAGCCTTGTAGTTTGTGAGAATAGTAAATTCTTCACCTTTAACATGATCGACATTGAATACAACGTTTTCTACCAATGGCGCAACTTGTTTAAATTGACGAGGATCACGTGCGTCGGCAAACCAAACGGTATTTGCATCTGTGCGTCCTGAATAGGCGAAAATAAAATCTTCACTGCGGCTGCCGTAAACATAGATGTCGAGCGTAGGATCTTTTTCTTCGAAAAGCAATTTGTCATCTGAAGCTTTCATTCCCAGGAAATGCCGCTTTACCTGATACACACGCAGGGTTACTGTATCCGGAACACCATATACGAATGAGTTATTATCTCGGCTCCATACACATCCGTTTCTAGTGCCGGGCACCTCATCGCTTAACCATTGCTTTGTTTGCAGATCTCGAACGCGAATGGTGTAAAAATTGCGACCATGCACATCCATAATAATGCATGCTTTGGTTTCATCGGGACTGACTTCAACTTCGTAGCTCAGGAAATTATGCCCTTTCGCCAGTTCGTTTCCATCAACCAGCACTTCCTCCTTTGCATCCAGAGTTCCCTTCTTACGGCAGAAGATCGGATATTCTCCTCCTTTTTCATATCTGTCATAGTACCAGTAATTACCTTTTTTATAAGGAACAGAATTGTCATCTTCCTTAATCCGACCTACCATTTCTTTGAAAAGCTGCTCCTGAATCTTTTTATATGGAGCAGTAACAGCTTCTGTATAGGCATTTTCAGCCTTCAGGTAATCGATTACTTTTGGATTGTCACGGTCGCTGATCCAGTAATAAGGATCTTCACGATCGCCAAAGCTGCCATGGATAGTATGCTGAATGCGTTCGGCTTTTGGTGGTATGGCCTGTTGGGCATTCAGTTGACCCGCTGACGCTACTAAGAACAGCAAGGCCGGGAGTAAACACTTTTTCATGGCTGAAAATTACAAATCCCTCTGATATTGTGACAGTTACCCTGTCACAAATCGCCTGTTTTTTTACATAAATGTTATCTATTGTTAAAGTGAAATGCCTTACTTTAGCGACGGACAAAACCGACAGATATGCAGAAATTTCTATTCCTGGCTTTATTTTCACTTGCCGGCATGCAGCTATTCGGACAGGGTCGTACCATTACCGGACGTATCACCGACGCAGACAACGGGGTATACCTGGCAGGGGTTACGGTCTTACTGGAAGGGACCATGAACGGAACCGTCTCTGATGCAGAGGGTAAATATTCCATTACAGTGCCTGAAGAGGGAGGTAACCTTATCTTCTCGTTTATCGGGTATGAGAACCAAAAGATCACATTAGGTACTAAAAACGTATTATATGTGTCTATGGCCATGTCACAAGAGATCCTTGATGAGGTCGTTGTTGTGGGTTATGGTACGGAGATCAAAACCAAGGTCACAGGAAGTATTTCCGAGGTTGGCAATGATGAAATCGCCCTAACACCGGTTTCTACGGTTGAGCAGACACTTCAAGGTAGAGCTGCAGGGGTATTCATCGAATCCAATAACGGAAAAGTAGGAAGTGATGTTCGCATCCGTATCCGTGGTAACTCGTCTATTAATGCCAGCAACCAACCATTGGTGGTTGTAGATGGTGTGCCAATCAATACGGTAGGTGTCAACGACTATTTTAACGTGGTATTGAACCCTATGAACGACATTGATTTTAACGACATCGAAAGTGTAGAGATATTAAAAGATGCCTCTGCTGCTGCCATCTATGGCTCGCGAGGTGCAAATGGTGTAATACTTATCACCACAAAAAGAGGAAAAGTTGGGAAGCCGACCGTTACACTCGATTATCAATATGGTTTCAGCAAACCAACGCGCTTGCGTGAATTCTTAAATGCACAAGAATACATCGACTATTATACACAAGCTGCCATCAATGCCGGTGAATATGATTTCACCAATGGATTAAGTGGTTATACCAGCGTTGAAGAGGCTATTGACGATTATATAGCTGACGCAGAAAAAAAATTCAATAAGCTGCAAGGTTATACCGACTGGCAAAATGATTATGCCAATACCGACTGGCAGTCGCTCGCATTCCAGGAAGCAACTTCAACCATGTTCGACTTTTCAGTTTCCGGTGGTTCTGAGAAAATGCAATATTTTACTTCTGTAGGCTATAACTATCAGGATGGTATTATGATCGGCAACCACGGCGATCGTTTTAATATCACCAATAATATGGATGCACAGCTTACTGAAAAGCTGAAACTCGGCACCAGCCTTACAATCAGCCGTTCTATCAACAACGATATTCCGGATGATAATTCATTCTCTACGCCATTACAAATGGTTGCGCAATCACCATTGACTCCACCGCAGGATACTACAGGTGAATATTATAATACCCCTACTACGTTATATTATAATCCGTTGATAGAGGTAGATAATGTATTTTTCGAAAGTACTACTTTCCGCACCATCGGCAACTTAAGTGCTGAATATCAATTGCGTCCGGTATTGGCATTGCGCGCAGAATTAGGTGGCGATATTACCAATCACTGGCAACAACGTTTTTACGGAAGTAAATCGGAAGTAGGATTGTCTGTAGGTGGTTATGCTACCAACTTCAACTCTACCGTTCAATATTTCGATACCAAGATGTTGTTATTATACAGCCAGAAATTTGGAAAGAGCACTTTAGGTGCAACAACAGGTGTTGAATACAATCAGTATGACGATCAATATAATTCTGTAGAAGGACAAGGATTCCCTTCAGATAAATTGCAGACACTTGCAAGCGCTGCTGAAATTGTTTACGGAACAGGTGTTCTGAATGCATATCGCTTCTTATCATATTTCACTCGTATCACTTACGATTACGATACTAAATATCTCTTTAATGTTACCGTTCGTGCCGATGGTTCTTCACGATTTGGAGAAAATAAACGCTATGGTGTTTTCCCATCAGGATCTTTCGGATGGGTAGTTTCCAATGAAGATTTCCTCAAAGGAAATAAAACACTCAGCTTCCTGAAGGTACGCATGAGCTATGGTATGACAGGAAATGCAGGTATCGGAAACTATGATTACAAAGGACTCTATGCCGTTGGTTCTTACGCAGGAACTTCAGCATTGTATCCATCAACAATTGCCAATCCTGATCTTACCTGGGAAAAAACAACTCAGGCAGACTTAGGTATCGATTTCGGATTTATCAATGATCGCATTAATGGCGAATTTGATGTGTATCTGAAGCAAACTACCGACCTCTTGCTTGATGTGCCTGTTCCTTCAACAACAGGTTTCACTGTGCAAACACAAAACGTTGGTAGCCTCGAAAATAAGGGCGTTGAATTTACCATCAACTCCGACAACTTCGTACGCACATTTACATGGAGCACCAGCGTGAATTTCTCTGCCAACAGAAATAAAATCACTGAACTGGCAAATGGTCAAACCATCATCGATTACGGTGGATCAGATTTCATGAATGTGGTAATGGTAGGCCAGCCACTCGGCGTTTTCTATGGTGCTGAATATGCAGGTGTTGATTCTGAAAATGGAGATGGTCTTTGGTATGTAAACGATGGCACTGATGCTACAACTAATGATTTCAACGATGCGAATTTTGTTGTAGTTGGTGATCCAAACCCTGATTTCATTGCAGGTCTTACCAATAATTTCGGTTATAAGAACTTAAGCCTGGATGTTACCTTGCAAGGCGTTTATGGTAACGATGTGCATATGTCGGGCGACTATTGGATGTCGTCAAATGCCAGCCAGTGGGATAACCAAACTGTTGATCAGTTAAATGCATGGCAGAATCCCGGCGATGTTACGGATGTGCCAGAAAACAGATTATTATTTGAAAATGGTACAGCTGCACGCTCCAGCCGTTATCTCGATGATGCCAGTTATTTGCGTGTGAAAACTGTAACACTGAGTTACGACATGCCTAAGCGTGTTACCGGTAAATTAAATATGAGTGCAATGCGTTTGTATGCTTCTGCATATAACTTGTTCACCGTAACAAATTACCGCGGTTGGGATCCGGAAGTATCCAGCGATTCATTTGTAGATAATATCTATTATGGTATCGACTTCTATAGCGCTCCGCAACCACGCACTGTTGTTTTCGGTATTTCACTTGGTTTATAATGCATGTCAAACAAATGAAACTGACAATTATGAAAAAGAATATTCTATATACACTTTGTGCAATAATACTCATAGGCGGTTTAAACTCCTGTGAAGATATTCTTGTATTGGAGCCTGCTCAAAGTTTAAGCAATGAAACTGCACTGGACAATGATCTCGGTGTAAAACAAACACTTGTTGGTGCCTATGATCGCATGGCGCAATCATCACTGTTGGGTGGTGATGTAATCATGAATGCAGATTTGTATTCCGGTGCCGGCGAATTTGAATGGGTAGGAACCTATGTCGATTATCGCGAAATATTTACACATGATATCCTGGTAAATAATGGATCTGTAAGCTCACTTTGGGACGATGCTTATGAAGTGATTAATACCTGCAACAACGTGATCAACGCTATTGATGTAGTTGAAGCGGCAGATCAGGATCGCGTGCGTGGTGAAGCACTCACCCTTCGCGCCTGGTGTTATTTTGAATTAGTTCGGGCGTTCGGATATCAATATCAGCCGGGTGTGGAAAATACGCAATTAGGTGTGCCACTGATTCTTACGCCTACACTCAATTTTGGCGATAACACAAATGTTACCAGAAATACTGTGGAAGAATGTTACGGACAAATCATCGGTGACCTTGAGCAAGCTGCAACATTACTACCGGAGAAAAATGATGTATATGTAAATACCTATACTGCATCTGCTTTATTGGCCCGCGTATATCTTCAGAAAGAGGACTATGAGAATGCGCGTGATGCTGCAGATAGAGTGATAGCTTCAAATGATTATGAATTGATGTCAAATGTTGCAGATGTATTCAATCAGGATGATGCAACAGATGAAGATGTATTCAGCGTGGAGATTTCGACCACTGATGGCAATAATTCATTGAATAATTATTATGCCACCAATGATTTCGGTGGACGCGGAGATATCGAAATTCAGGATGCACATATGGCGTTATATGATCCGCTAGATGCACGTGCTACTTTGTTTTTTATTGATGGTGGCATTCGCTTTACTTCAAAATTCAATAATGAATTCGGAAATATTTCAGCTATCAGAATTGCTGAAATGTATCTGATCCGCGCTGAATGTAATCAGCGTTTGGGTACAAGCGTAGGTGCTACACCTGAAGATGACTATAACGCTATTCACACACGCGCAGGATTGCCGGCAGCAGCCTCTGTTTCGCTCGACGATATCTTATACGAGCGCCACTTGGAACTCTGCTTTGAAGGGCAGGCCATACATGATATTAAACGCCTCCATGGTATGGTGGGCACCTTGAACTACAACGATCCTAAATTGATATATCCTATCCCTCAAACAGAAATTGACCGCAATGCCTTGTTGGTTCAAAATGATGGATATTGAGCAAGACAAAGAAACAACACAAGGCCGGGATAGCGATATTCCGGCCTTTTTTTGTCGATTAACATAAATTTGTCAAAAATGGACCATTTGTGACATGACAAATGAATAGAATATTTCCAAAACTATGCCTCCCGGACCTCAGCAGTGAGTTTTTGTGATAAAATGTGACATGATTTAAAATGTCACATTTTATCGATAATTAGAACCACTAAGGCATTATTTGTAAATTTATAAACCAACTCACAAAGGGTCGGTATTTTTTTCACAAATAAAACCTTCACCGATGAAAAAACTGTTGATGCCCGTGCTCCTCGCGGCAGGGTTAGTATTCGCAACAGCCGGTTATAGCCAGGATGCTGTCAAGTTCGATCAGCACTTCCAGGTTCAATTGACCGACGCTATGTTGCAATCAGGATCTGTAGTTATGGATATTTCCGACCTGCAGTTCACAGACGAAGCTGCCGCTCAGAAGTACTTCAATGCTATTAGAAACAACCTTGTTGAGTTTACACTTGACTACAGTGCGCACACGGTTACTATGCATTTGTATCCTGAACGTCTGGGCAAGCACACTTGGACATTAAGCGATTGGAATGCTTACCTGGCGAATATGGCTGAACGCAATGCAGAAACCTATCAGTCATTTCAAATTTCATCACCTAAACAATAAAACGCATGAAAAAGAAAATTCTACAAATACTACCTGCGGCATTATTGATCACAGGTGTTATGCAAACCGGACATGCTCAAATTGTGAGCGGTGTTTCTTTCCTTAAAGGGAAATGGATAGAACTGGCAGTTTCTGATTGCGGTACTTATGCATCCGGTGGTGCAGGTATGATAGTTGCAGCTCCTGCCACTTATCATGAAAATACAATTGATGGTTCATTGAGCTTTGGCAACGACGTTACAGCCGATGGTTGGGACATTGGTGTTCCTGATCAGTGCGGCGATTTCATCATGCCGGGTTCTCCTGAAGAGGGTTTTGCCATTCAGATTGGTACAGGCCCTGTATACGGAAACTTGCAGCCATATTGTTATCGCTTCGGTGCATTCGTGGCCGCAGCACCTGATTTTGTTGGAACAAACCTTACTAACGTAAATGGTGGTTCTATCAGAAAAACGTTGTGGCAAGGAACAAATACAGGTATCGGACTTGCTGTTTCTCAGACAACATATTGGTTGAATAGCAAACAATCTTATATCACTATCGTTGACCTTTGTAATGGTGGCGATGATATGTTTGATGTGTATTATGCTCGTAATGCCGATCCTGATAACGATCAGATTACTAGCGGTACATTCAACACCAATAACAACGCGAAAAAACAATATGCTACTGCCGGTTATTCTCAGGTAACTGCAACCAGTACAGTTGGTTCTCCTTGTTATATGGCCTATGTAAGTAACGACTCTCGCGCAAAAGTTTCTCGCGGTAACTTCTCTATGGGTTCACCTTCTGATATCTGGAATGGTCTTAGCGGCTATATCCAAACTCCGGGTGCCGTTAACGCAGATGCTGCCATTCAAATCTCTTTCAAAATTGATACACTGTTGCATAATGATTGCGGATGCTTCACTTATTCAACAATGTTGACATCAGCAGGTCTTACAGATCAGCTTGCATTGACAGGAACTGCTTGTGCAACTCTTGGTACACTTGCTCGTTACGGTGAAGACATGATAGATGGTTATTTGAATGATCCAACTAATTTCCTTAAAAATGAAATGGTGGTTTATCCAAGCCCGTCAAATGGTAATTTCACTGTGAATATTTTCGAAATGGAACATGCAAATATCACTGTAGTAAATGCTGTTGGTCAGGTTGTTTATCAAGTTAATGATGTAAGCAAAATTGCGGGCATCACACTTGATAATCCTGTTCCGGGAATGTATTTTGTAAATGCAGAATACGGTGAAGGCAAAAAAATCACTCGCTCGCTTGTGATTGAATAATGTAAGCGATTTTACATCATCATAAGACAGGATCCGATTTGGGTCCTGTTTTTTTTTATTTGAAAATTAGCAAATGGGATGGTGCATGCATGGAGATTATTTTTGGTGAGCAAGTTTGAGGGTTAGCAAGTGAGGGTAATTAGCTAATTTGGGAATTAGCAAATTAGCAAGTTTGCAAGTTAGCAAGTGTGGAGTGCTTTTAACGCTGGCGCGTTAATAGGGAATGCAATTATATTGCTTTGCAATATTTTAATTCAGAAGCGCAATCAACTCCCCTCTCTATCGACGCTAGGAGATGGAGAGGGGCCGGAGGTGAGGCGGGTTGGTTTCGCGCAAAGACAGCAAGGAGGCTAAGGCGCAAAAGTCTAGATACTAGATACTTGATTCTAGATACTGAAAGAGGGTTAGCAAATTAGCAAGTTTGCAAGTTAGCAAGTGTTATGGGCTTTTAACGCTGGCGCGTTAATAGGGAATGCAATTATATTGCTTTGCAATATTTTAATTCCGAAGCGCAATCAACTCCCCTCTCTATCGACGATAGGAGATGGAGAGGGGCCGGGGGTGAGGCGGGTTGGTTTCGCGCAAAGACAGCAAGGAGGCTACGGCGCAAAAGTCTAGATACTAGATACTTGATTCTAGATACTGAAAGAGGGTTAGCAAATTAGCAAGTTTGCAAGTTAGCAAGTGTTACGGGCTTTTAACGCTGGCGCGTTAATAGGGAATGCAATTATATTGCTTTGCAATATTTTAATTCCGAAGCGCAATCAACTCCCCTCTCTATCGACGATAGGAGATGGAGAGGGGCCGGAGGTGAGGCGGGTTGGTTTCGCGCAAAGACAGCAAGGAGGCTAAGGCGCAAAGTCTAGATACTTGGCTCTATAAATTCACCGCCGGTAGCGAGGCAAGCTCACAATTCACAGGTCAACCAATCGCACACGGTCAATCGCGGAGTTAGCGGAGTTTGCGGAGTTTGCGGAGGAATCACTCTTCACAAAACGTTCCGAATTACATTCACCATTCACCACTCACCACTCACCACTCACCACTCACCACTCACCCACTCACCCACTCACCCAATCACCCAATCACCCCTTAATAACTACCCGAGTACCAACCTTCACCGCATCATAAATTTCATCAATATGAGCGTTCTTTAAGGAGATACAACCGAGTGTCCAATTTTGCATTTCATCGATTAGCGAGTCGTAGCCTTCGGGGACGCCATGAATACCAATTTCTCCTCCAATGCTTGCGTTTTTTGGAATTTCACCTGATGCTTTTGCTGCGTTGAATTTTTCCCAACTCTCATCTGTAGGATAATTCACCCATAGAAATTTGCTCCATTTCTTATGCGGATATATCGAACGTAACGCAAATTCGCCTTCAGGCGTTTTTTGATCGCCCTCCATGCGTTTATCGCCAACAGGATTTCCGCCTAATACAACAGGATATGTTTTAATGGTGGTGGTATCATGTTTTATCTCAAGCGTGAATGCCGATTTATCGATATATATCCATATATCTCCTGCCTGTAAACCGGCACTTGCCATCAGTGATGACAATGGTAAATTCGGAGTGGCGTTTCTTACTTCTGGTGCAGAAGGATGCATATTAGATTGACCATTATTATTGGCACAGGCAAATATCAGTAATCCCGTGCAAATAAAGACAATTGTGATCAGTGCGGTTTTCATGGAATATTAACGATGACGTATCAATATTCGTATTTGCGATTCTTTGTAATCTATAATAGGTTTTACATCATATTCGCAAGAAATATCTTAATCGCCAATGCCAATGCAATCACACCGAAAAATTTTGTGATGGCATGTAAACCTGCCTTACCTACGCGTTGTTCTATCCAATCGGTGGAGCGCAGCACTACATAAATGACAATACTATTAATAACTACCGCTACCAGAATATTCACTGTTGAATATATACTGCGCATGCTGATGAGCACTGTTAAAGTGCCCGCGCCAACCAACAATGGAAAAGCAATAGGCACCAGACTACCGGCACTGCCTGATTCGGTATTGCTTTTAAAAATATGCATGCCGAGTATCATCTCTAGTCCGAGCAGAAAAATTACTACAGAACCTGCAAGGGCAAATGATTGTGTGTCTAAACCCAACAATCGTAAAATGGTATCACCTAAAAACAGAAATGTGACCATCAATGCGCCAGCAAACAATCCTGTTTTTCCGGGTTGCAGTACAATGCCGCGACTTTTCATATTGATAATGGCAGGAACAGTTCCCAATACATCAATAATTGCGAATAAGGTTAAGCTGATCGTTACGATCTCTGAAAATTGAACAGAAAACATAAAAGTGAACTTTGAAAATGCCAAAAAATAACAACGGTGAACAGGGGAGTACGCTTTTAGCAAGCATGGCACTTGCATGTCCATGGATACTCATGGATGCCGATGCTGTTGTTATATATGTTCAAAGTAAATTTCATTGCAGTTACAAAGATACAGACAATTACCGACCTTAAAAAGTTCACTTCCTTTCTTTTTTTTGTCAAAGTGCAATCAGGCTAACCCCGGAATCCTTTACCCAAGAGGCTTTTGAAAGGTTTTCAAGTTTTGTTTTTCCAATGTAAAACGTGTTATCTTCACTTTTAAACGTCTCTTCAATTTCCTCAAAAATAGTGGTGTCAACTAG
>JAIBBA010000106.1 GCA_019694895.1 Chitinophagales bacterium | reverse complement strand
GGGAAGTGACCAATTCTTAGTATCCTGATACCAATCCAACATAAACCCATACTACCACAAGCATTTTAGGCTTTATCAGGCGCTTTCGATTATCCCTTTATTAATCAATTTTACCTGTATTTTAATACATTAGGGATAAACGGGACAGGAGTTTCGTCAATAGTCCAACCAAAACCGACTGCAATAGTAAAGGGAAATGGATCAGACTTAGCGGATAGCAAGACTTTGCAGAAAAGAGCAAAGCAAAAAACAATCGCTCAGAAAGTCATTTTAACATTGATTGATGATGCGAAGAAAAAGGGAAAAGATAAGTGGGTATGAAGTTTATGGAATGCTTACCGGTGTCAGGGAGAAGTCATAACTGCAAATGACAAATTATTCGGTAGGTATTGCAAGTATCGTATTTGCCCGATTTGTTCCTCCATAAGAAAAGCAGAAAAAAATAAATGATTATTTACCGGTTCTGAAAACCTGGACTGATGCACACTTTGTAACCTTGACACTAAAATCCGTTCCCGCATATAGGTTAAACCTGTTATAGAAAGCATGATAGGAGAATGGACACAAATTATTGATACCTATAAAAAACGAGAACGGCGGAAGACAGGAAAGAGATTGATCGGAATTAAATCCTTAGAATGCAATTTCAATCCCAAAAGAAGAACCTACAATCCGCATTATCATATAATTGTTCCTACTGCGGAAATGGCTGAGATTTTAGTCAGGGAATGGTTAACCCGATCAAATCCGGGTTGGACTCATCGAAAAGGACAGTTTGAAAGAAAGGTTGTGAACACAGAACGGGATATGATCGAAACCGTAAAATATGGAACCAAAATTCTCACTGAACCCGACCCAAGAAAGAAGAAATACGAAAAGGGACAACGTAAAGTTTATATATCTGCACTGAACAATATATTAATGGCTTTTGATGGTCACCATTTATTTGGCAGGTTCGGCTTTAACCTGCCAACAAAAAAAATAAAACCGGAAAGTAAAACTACCTGCGTAACAGATCATAAGAATTGGGAATTTGATCCGGCGGAATCAGATTGGGTTGAACAAAATTCCGGTGAACGCTTATCGGGGTATCTGCCGACCTCGGAATTAGTTGAAATCCTGAAGGATGGGATAGATACCGAACTTGAATAATTGCAAGATTTTGTCCCCCATTTGCACCCCGCAGTGCCGCACCCCTACTCCCATATGGAATGTTATATTCGGAAAGTGAATGTAACCTGTTGCCTGCAATATTCCTCATTTTGCCTACCTTTGCTCCGTTGAAAGTCATTTTGACCATACTCAGCTTGTATATCTTATCTGTAGGTGCAATCCCTTGCACAGATGGTATGCATACCCATAGTGACGTAATCGAATTGAGTCAAAATGGAAACCAGCATCATCAGGATAATCAAGAAGATATTTGTCCGCCATTTTGTAACTGCAACTGTTGTGGATGTGGTGCATTTTCAAACTTCAGTTTTCAATTAAATACCCTCCAATTGTTTAGTCCGACAAGTTTGAATTTTTCGGATTTAAGGTATCAATTTCTTTCCCGCAATTTTTCTTCTGTTTGGCAACCGCCCAAACTTGGTTAATTAAGCTTAATGTTTTTCAATGATGTGATGCAAACAATAATGCATCGCATTGAGATTTTTTAATTCATCTTAATTAACCATTCATGTTAAATAAAATAATTGATTTCAGCATAAAAAATAAATTCGCAGTCGGGTTATTTACGGTTGTTTTAATTGTGTATGGAATTTACAATGTGACGATCCTACCTATTGATGCTGTTCCCGACATCACAAATAATCAAGTGCAGGTTATTACTGTTTCTCCAACTTTAGCCACACAGGAAGTTGAACAATTTGTTACTTATCCAATTGAAAGAAGCATGTCAACCCTGCCTGATCTTGAAGACATTCGTTCAATTTCAAGATTTGGTTTGAGCGTGGTTACAATTGTATTTAAAGATAAAGTAGATATTTATTTTGCAAGACAATTAGTAAATGAACGATTAAAAGAAGCTGAAGGTGAAATTCCGGAAGGTTCAGGAACACCGGAATTAGCACCAGTAAGTACGGGTCTTGGTGAAATATATCAGTATTTAATTAAACCAAAAGCGGGATATGAAGATAAATTTAATGCTACTGATTTAAGAACAATTCAGGATTGGATAGTTGCAAGACAATTACTCGGAACTCCGGGAGTTGCGGAAGTAAATTCATTTGGTGGGTTTTTAAAACAATATGAAGTTGCAATTAATCCTGAAAAATTGCGAAGCATGGCAATTACAATTCCTGAGGTTTTTTCTGCCCTGCAAAAAAATAATCAAAATACCGGTGGAGCTTATATTGAAAAAAAACCAAGTGCATATTATATACGTGGATTAGGTCTTGCTAATTCAATGGATGATATTCGGAAAATAGTTGTTAAAACAGGAAGTAATGGTATTCCTGTTTTAATTCGTGATGTAGCAACAGTTCAATTAGGAAGTGCAATAAGATATGGAGCAATGACGAGGGATGATGAAGGAGAAGTGGTTGGAGGAATCGTAATGATGTTGAAAGGCGAGAATAGTGCGCAAGTGGTAAGTGATGTAAAAGAGAAAATACCCCAGATTCAAAGTTCATTACCTGAAGGAGTAGAAATAGAACCCTTTCTTGACAGAACTGATTTAGTAAACCGTGCAATTCATACTGTTGCTGAAAACTTAATACTGGGCTTTCTGATCGTTGTATTTGTTCTGATTCTTTTTCTTGGAAATTTCAGGGCGGGTTTGATCGTAGCAAGCGTAATTCCTTTGGCAATGTTGTTTGCCATCATCATGATGAATTTATTTGGTGTAAGCGGAAATTTAATGAGCTTAGGTGCAATTGATTTTGGAATTATCATTGACGGCGCAGTAATTATCGTTGAAGCTGTTGTTCACAGGATATTCATGAGTAGAAATCATCATCCGGGGATTGATAAATTGAACCGTGATCAAATGGATAAAGAAGTGAGGAGTGCCGTAAAAGGAATGGTGCATTCCTCTTCATTCGGGCAGATCATTATATTAATTGTCTATTTACCAATTCTTGCATTAGTTGGTATTGAAGGAAAAATGTTTAAGCCGATGGCACAGACTGTTTCCTTTGCAATTCTCGGTGCATTTTTATTGAGCATTACATATTTACCAATGGCAGCTTCCGTTTTTTTAAGTAGAAAAACAATCCACAAAGAAAACCTGTCAGATAAATTGATGAATTTTTTGCATCGATTGTATGAACCTATAATAAATTTTACTATAAGAAATAAAATTAAAATTGTAATCACATCAATCGTATTTTTCACCATTGCGTTTATAATCTATGGAAAACTGGGGGGTGAGTTTATTCCTACATTGGATGAGGGAAATTTTGCATTTGAATCTGCATTACCTGAAGGGGCTTCATTATCACAAAGCATTGAAACATATACACAGGTAGGAAAAATATTAAAGCAATTTCCTGAAGTGAATGAAGTCATCACCAAAATTGGATCAGCAGAAATTCCAACTGATCCAATGCCTGCAAATGCTGGCGACATCACGGTTTTATTAAAGGATAAAAGTGAATGGGTGACCACAAATTCAGCAACTGAATTAGCCGATACAATGACAAAAGCTTTAAGTGTAATTCCGGGCTTATTTGTGGAGGCATCACAACCGATTCAATTACGTTTTAATGAATTAATATCCGGGGTGCGACAAGATGTAGCAGTAAAAATATTTGGTGAAAATATGGATACTTTAAATTTTTTCGCTGAAAAGGTTTCTACCATAATTGAAAACGTTGATGGAACAGGGCAACCAAAAATTGAATCTACAACCGGCTTGCCCCAAATTGCAATTCACTACGACAGGGATAGAATTGCTCAATACGGTTTAAACGTTTCCGATTTAAATGAAATTGTAAGAACTGCCTTTGCAGGAGAAAGTGCAGGGTTGATTTATGAAAACGAAAGGCGGTTTGATTTAGTTGTGAGATTAGATACAGCAAACAGGCAAAGTATTGATGATGTTCAAAATGTTTTTGTTCCATTGCCAAATGGCGGACAAATTCCATTACAGCAAGTAGCATCTATTGACTATGAAATTGGTCCCGCACAAATAACAAGAGAAAATGCAAAGCGAAGGATCGGGATTGGATTTAATGTTCCTGAAAGGGACGTAAAAAGTGCGGTAGATGAATTGCAAAATAAATTAAATGCAGAAATTAAATTGCCTCCGGGTTATTATTTTGAATATGGCGGGCAATTTCAAAATCTTGAAGAAGCAAGTAAGAGGTTAAGTGTAGCAGTTCCTGTTGCACTGGCATTAATATTTATTTTGTTGTTCTTCACATTTGGAAATATTACACAATGTATTTTGGTATTTTCTGCTATTCCCTTATCTGCAATCGGCGGAGTATTTGCTTTGTGGATTGCAGGAATGCCATTCAGTATTTCTGCCGGAATTGGATTTATAGCTTTATTCGGAGTAAGCGTATTAAATGGCATTGTGCTGATTGACTATTTTAATCAGTTAAAAGCACAGGGAGTTAATGATATTTATGAAAGGGTTATCAAAGGAACAAAGGCGAGATTTCGTTCAGTAATAATGACAGGAGCGGTTCCTGCATTAGGATTTTTGCCAATGGTAATTTCTACCAGTGCCGGAGCAGAAGTTCAAAAACCACTCGCAACGGTAGTTATTGGAGGATTAATTACTTCTACTGTTTTAACCTTGATTGTATTGCCGGCTTTGTACATATTGTTTTCAGGAAAAAAGAAAATAAAAGTAACAGGAAGTGCAGCCGCAATTATTGTTTGTATTTGCATGTTTTCGACTAACGTAAATGCGCAAAATGGAAATATAATAAGTTTAGATTCTGCCATACAAATAGCCATGCAAAATAATCCCGGTGTGTTGGCAAAAGAGTTGGAAATTGAAAAGAATAATTATTTAATGAAAACCAGTTTTGATCTGCCGAAGACAGGAATATTTGTAGAGAATGAGGATAAAACCAATTCAGATGAGGTGGGTTTATTGAAAATTGGAATCACTCAGGACATTGAGTTCCCGACCGTTTATATTGCAAAAGGAAAAATAAATGAGCAAAATATTTCTATCAGTAATACTGAATATGCACTCACTCAGAAAGAAGTAATTCGTGACGTAACTATTGCTTATTATCAATTGTATTATGCGCTGCAATTGCAAATGCTTGCTGAAAATAAAGACAGCATTTTTGGTAACTATGAATCTGCTGCCAAAGCAAGGTTTGAAAGCGGTGAGACAAATTTGCTGGAAAGTATAGCAGCGCAGGCAAAGCATAAAGAGATAGAATTGCAATTACAGCAGGTAAGAAAAGATGTTCTGATTAATCAGTTAGAGTTAATGCGATTATTGAATACCACAAATGCAGTCTTACCTGATTTGTCAGGTTCTTCCAAGTTAGATAAGCCTACATTAAATACTTATGCTTCGGATCACCCTTTTCTCAATTATTATCAGCAGCAAATACAATTAGCCGGATTGAATAAAAAATTAGCAATAAATAATGCCTTGCCCGATTTTAATTTCCGCTATTTTAATCAAAACTGGTATGGAATTGACGACGGATTTAAAGGCTACAGCATAGGCATTGGTATTCCAATTGCCTTTTGGAGTTATTCTGCAAATATTAAGGCAGCCGAAACGGAAATGCAGATTGCAGAAATTAATTATCAGGACAATCAACTCCAATTTATCTCAACCTACAATACCCTCCTGCAAGAGATAGATAAGAATAAAATCTCAGTACAATATTATGAGTTAACCGGTTTGGCACTCAGTGAGCAAATATTGAACGCCGCCGAAGAAACATACAAAGCGGGGGAAGCTGGATATTTTGAATACATCTCGGCAGTAGAGCAATATTTTGAAATTCAGTTTAGTTATCTCCAATCAATTCATGATTACAATGAAGCAATTATAAACCTAAATTATTTCTTAAATAAATAAACTTGTTTAAATGAAAAAGATATATAATATATTAATAATCCTGCCTGCAATAATTCTTTATTCATGCGGTGGAAATAGTGAAGCTGAAGTAGGGGAAGAATCAAATGTAGAGACAACTGTATCAGATGAAAATAATACAGTCATTATTTCAGCCCAACAATATAAAGCTATTGACCTTCAATTAGGAAATATTGAACAGCGAGCGTTGTCAGGAACCTTACAGGCAAATGGTTTTTTGAAAGTGCCGCCTGAAAGCAAAGCGGATATTACTGCTTTGATGCCCGGAACAATTAAAGATATTTTCATAAAGGAGGGGGATAAAGTTTCAAAAGGACAAACTTTAGTGACTATTGTAAATCCTGAATTTATTAAAATGCAGGAGGAATATTTAAATACCGAAAATGATTTGCAACTGGCAACATCTGAATACATCCGGCAAAAAGGATTGAGTGAAAAAAATATTTCCGCTCAAAAAACTTTTCAGGAAGCTGAATCAAATTATAAAATGCAGCAAACAAAATCTAATTCATTAAAAAGCCAATTGGCACTTTTAGGTATTGATGTTTCAAATTTAAGTGCAGAAAAGATTACTTCAGTTATTGCGGTAAAAAGTCCTGTAAATGGTTCAATAAGTGAAATTGATGTAAACATTGGTTCCTATGTTGAGCCTACTGATATTATTATGGATGTAATTGATAATAGCCACCTGCATTTGGATATATTTATTTTTGAGCAGGATCTTCCTAAAATAAATATCGGCCAAAAGGTCACGTTCAATTTAATTAATCTGCCGGGCAAATCTTATGAAGCAAATATTTTCAGTGTTGCCAGTGCCTTTGAAAATGAAACAAAAACAATTTCAGCACATGCTGAAATTACCGGAAATAAATCGGGTCTTATAGAAGGCATGAATGTATCCGCCAATATTGAAATTGAAAATACATCCACATCAGCATTGCCTTCAAAGGCAATTATCAGCAATGCAGGAAATGATTACATATTTATTCAGAAAGGAGCGCAAGACGGCACATATGAGTTTGAAAAAATTCAGGTAAAGAAAGGAATAACTAATAATGGATACACAGAAATTACTCCATTGAAGGAAATACCAGCCGATGCGAAAGTTGTTACAAACGGGGTTTTCTATCTATTGGCAATTTTGACAAACGCCGGGGAGGAGGAATAATTTTTATATGGGTGAAGCTCTGCTCTCCTTTTCTGAATGCCAAAACCGGAATTGTGAGGCAGGGTTCCCACCCGCCATTTTCTAATACAGTTAAATAAAAAAAATGAAATTACCATTTAAGGATAGAAAATTTATCTTATTACTTGCAGGAGTTATTGTAGTTATTATATTGGAAATATTATCCCTTAGCGGTATTCATATTCCAATGCCATATGCACCATTCATATTTGCAATATTTGTTTTAGGTATTGGGTATAATGTTTTATGGAATGGAATAAAATCGCTACTCAAATTAAACTTTGGCAGTATTAATTTATTAATGCTTATTGCAGTTGCAGGAGCATTTTATTTAGGGGAATACCCTGAAGCAGCCGTTGTAATTGTTTTATATGTATTGGGTGAAAGGTTGGAAGATATTGGAATTGAAAACAGTAAAACTGCATTGGATGAATTAGTCTCCAAGTCGCCAAAAACAGCAACCGTAAAATTAACAGGCGATCAGCTACTTATTGACAGAATAACAATAGGGACAATCATTCAGGTAAAACCCGGTGAACTAATTCCGATGGATGGAAAAATTACTGAGGGTGAAACTACTATTGATGAAGCTTCAATTACAGGTGAACCCATACCTAAGGATAAACATAAAGGTGATATTGTATTTGCTGGCACATTAAACAAACATGGTTTTATTGAAATTGAAACCACAAAACTTTCTGCCGATACCACATTTTCAAAAATAGTAAAACTCACTTTTGAAGGGCAGGCAAATAAAAGTGATACCCAAAAGTTTATTCAGAAATTCAGTAAAAAATATACCCCTGCAATTATTCTTTTATCAGTGTTGGTTTTTGTTATTCCTGTTGTATTCAATCATCAACCAATTGATAAATGGCTAAATCAAGCCATTACTCTACTAGTTATTGCCTGTCCTTGCGCACTGGTAATTTCTACACCTGTGGCAATCTATGCTGCAATTGGAAATGCAAGCGGAAAAGGAGCGTTAATTAAGGGTGGAAAATATGTAGAGGCTTTGGCAAAAGTAAAGGCGATTGCATTGGATAAGACACGGACTATCACATTTGGTAAACCAATTGTTTCAGATGTCATCCCTTTAAATGGAACAGACAAAGAGGAGTTATTGGCCTGTGCAGCCGGAGCAGAAGTTTTTTCAGAGCATCCGTTGGCAGAGGCAATTATTGAGGCTACCAGAAAAGAAGGTTTTGAACCTCATGCGGTAGAAAAATTTAAAAGCATAGCAGGGAAAGGCGCAATTGCAAAATGCCTTGTCTGTGAAGATGAAACGATTTTTATTGGTAAATTAAGTTTCATTGAAGAACACCAGCCCGTTTCAGAAGAAGCGAGAAAAATAGTTACCCAATTAGTTGCGCTGGGAAAAACAAGTGTAGTTGTAAGCTTTGGCGATGGGGTTGCGGGTATTATCGGATTGATGGATGAAATTAAACCCGACAGCGCTGAAGCATTAAAAGAAATTGAAGAATTAAATCTTGAGCCTGTAATGCTTACAGGTGATCATGAACAAGCTGCCAAATATATTTCCGAACAGGTTGGAATCAAGAAATTTTACGGCAATTTATTACCGGAAAATAAATCAGATAAAATAAAAGAATTATTAAACGAATATAAATATGTGGCAATGGTTGGTGACGGTGTTAACGATGCCCCTGCTTTGGCACTTTCAACTGTGGGAATAGCAATGGGCGCCGCCGGAAGTGATACGGCAATTGAAACAGCAAATATTGCATTAATGAATGATAAATTATCACTCATTCCTTTTTTGATCCGATTGAGTAAAAGGACATTGCGACAGATAAAAATTAATACTATCGGTGCAATTCTGATAAAACTGATATTTATAATTCTTGCTTTTGCAGGTTACAGTAATTTGGTTTTGGCGATTGCTGCAGATGTGGGAGTTACATTAATTGTTATTTTAATAAGTTTGAGGTTAATGAAATTCAAATAATAAAATATATTCAGATGGAAATAGAATTGATCACACTTCTCATCATTCAAACAGTTTTTATTTCTGCCTTCGGAAGATTCGAATTAGAAACACCACTCATAAGGAAATTGGTGAAATGGTTAATCATTGATGGGATAACAATTGCTCTTTATTTTCTTGTGGGACATTGGGCGATAATATTTCCGGTTTTAGGTTTAGTCCCCGGAACCATTTATCATTTTAACTGGTGTAAGAAAAATGGGATAAATCCTTTTAATGCAACACCCATGAAAAAATATTATAAGCTCAGAGGTTGGAAGTTACCACAAGATGAGACTTGATATGAATTTGTCCCCCATTTGTACCCCACCCCTCTCAAACCCTAACAGAACATGCCATCTCACATTTTGTATTGGGAAGTAACTCCCTTCCAACCAATTAGCACACCTTGTTCGTAGTTATTTGCCAAAATTTGTTAAGATATTGCGTTAAAACAACAATTGGATTTCTAAGTAGTCGCCGTGTATTTGAAACTTAGGACTAATATGATTAAGTTTATTAAAACAAATCACTATGGCACGCATACTCATATTCACTTTTTTCATATCTATTATATTAGTTGCTTGTAACGATACGGAAGATCCACTTGCTAAGGAATGTGGCGAGGAGGTGATAACATTAATGAATATTTATAACTGCACAGATCTCTATAATTCTGATACCATATTGGAATTTGAAGGCAATACTGCTACTTATACCTATTTTAATGTTGTTGAAGGTGGGTATAGAAAGATCATGCTGGCAAGCTCGTATAATGCTTTATGTACCTACGAATCGCCACTTGTAAGTGCGTTTCTTGAATTACATGTAGAAGATCCTACATTAAGGGATACTGTTCGTATTCTTGAATCAGGAGGTAACTTGCTTATCTATCCTACAGAAAACCTGGGCTTCATTCACAAAAGTGACGAGTTTTATGGATGGCAAAATGAGGGCACCGGCACGAGCACGCTGACATATAATTATGCCGTGTATTTCCCAACCTTAGGTTCGTGGGATGCCGATAGTGCTTATTTCTTCAGCAATCTGGTGCAGATGAGACTAAGTCTGAATGGAAATAAGCAGAAATGAATGGAGCTAATCAATTCAGCAAAATAAATAACCCCTAAAAGAAAACAGGAGTTTACTTTTAAGGGTTATTTATGTTTAAACAGCTATTTATCTAGACTGACTCCCTTGTAGAAGGTTACCTTCAATGTCGCGGGAGTTGTATCTATAATAAATTTTTATTTCGCAATCACCATCTGTTTGCTCTCAATCAATGAGCCATTTACATACAAAGAGTAAGAATAGCTGCCACTGCTTAG
>JAIBBA010000105.1 GCA_019694895.1 Chitinophagales bacterium | reverse complement strand
CTTCACAACGCACCTTGAGCAAAATGATAAAATCACAATGCCAAATGACCCAATAATTGTATGAAATCGTGAAGCGTGACTCGTGAGTCGTGAAGCGTGAATCGTGATTCGTGATTCGTGAGTGTGGTGCGTACTTTAGGATCGGGTATACGATGCGCATATGCATTTACTCACCACTCACCATTTTTCAATCGCGGAGTTTGCGGAGTTTGCGGAGTTTGCGGAGGAATCACATTCACGAGTCTCAACTCACCATTCACCACTCACCACTCACCACTCACCACTCACCACTCACCATTCACCACTCACCACTCACCTTTTTTCAATCGCGGAGTTTGCGGAGGAATCACATTCACGAGTCTCAACTCACCATTCACCACTCACCACTCACCTACTCATACCTCAGCGCCTCAATAGGATCCAACCTGGAAGCTCTGCGGGCCGGGATATATCCTGCTGCAAGTCCGGTGATTACACAAACTGTCAATCCCAAAATAATCCATAACCATGGTAATATGAAGTTTGCATGTAGTGCAACAGCCAGAAGATTGCCAATTGCAATGCCAAGAATAATTCCGAATATACCGCCGAGGATACAAATTACAATACTCTCAATAAGAAACTGGCGGCGAATGACTTTTCTATTTGCACCAATGGCCATGCTCACACCAATTTCTCTGGTGCGTTCGTTTACTTGTACGAGCATGATATTCATTAATCCGATAGCAGCACCAACCAATGTGATAAATCCAATAAATAATGCACCCAGTGCCACATAAGAAAGACTATCAAGCATAATACTCACCACACTATCACTTTTCGCAATGCTAAAATCATCATCCTCACCCAATCGCAAACGGCGCACTTGACGCATCAGACCGGTTGCTTCACCGATGGCGGGTTCCATGTCGACAGCAGTTTTAACACCGACAGATAAAATGTAAGAATCTCTACCCACCTGAGGGAAAATACTTCTTGCAGCTGTAAGCGGAATCAACACGCGATTATCGCTTTGCATAAAGCTGCTTCCTTTTGGTTCCAGAATTCCGATCACTCTGAAATACTGATCGTTGATGGTAACACCTTTATCGATAGGATTATCTCTTTCGCCAAACAATTTTTCAGCAACATCACTACCCAGCACCACAACACGTGTGGCGGAATTTAATTCGATATTGCTGAAACCCCTTCCCTCTTTAATAGTATATCCGACAACCGGAATAAAATTCTCATCAACACCATAGACATCAACATTCGGGTTTGTTTTTTTAGCTGCTTGTTTTACTTCTGCAGACCCTTGAATGAAAATGGCCGAAATAGATACATCGGCACCCGAATAAGTATAGCGATCTTTAAATGAAGTAGCTTCCTTATAACTGATGGGTGGATTTGGTTTCTCATTTCCATTGCTCAGTTCATTGAAGTTGCGGATAGAAAATGAATTAGCACCCAACATGGCAAAATTCGAGTTGATAGAACTCTCTAGTGCATCAATTGCCGTTAGAATACCAATCAGGGCAGTTAATCCGAGGGCAATAATAGTGATGGTGATCACACTTCGCAGGCGGTTTCCTTTGATGGCTCTGAAGGCTAATGATATGTTTTCCCTTAATGTCACGCCGATACCCTTTCCACAAAGGTAGAACCTGCATGTGTTAAAATGTTAAAATGCCATGGAAATTTCAGCAACAACCTCAATTCCACTCACTTTCCCTGAAGAAAGATAGTTTGGTGATGCACACCATGCTCGCTTTCCACCCCAACTACGTAAACTCCTGCGGGTAGCTCAGGTGCTTCTACTGCAACCTCAGTACCGTTGAAAGTTGTTCTGTAGACCTCTTGTCCGGATGCGTTAAGCAAGGTCAATGTATGCATTTCATTTGTCGCGCCTGCAATATGTATTAAATGGTCATTCACCCAAATATTCGGAGCTGCTTTATTATTTTGGGAAAAAATTGATTCAATAACAGGTTCCTCCAAAATAAATTCTGCTGAAGGGGTAGCAAGTGAATAATAATCAGGATAGAAGTCGCCCTTCAAGGCAACATATACCCGATAGGCTTGGTTATATTTAATACTATTGCCATCAGTATCAAGGGTAATGGAGGACAAATTCACGTCCAGGTCGATGCCTGCAGGGGAAATATCTAATCGTTTAGAGGGCGGGACTGTATATGCATAAGCAGGTTCAATATCTACGTCTGCCTTCGCTATGAAAATGCGATACAATTCCAAGTCATCTTCGTTGATGAACATAGGATAATGTAATTGAATATCTGCGCCGGTACCGGTTGAATCAACAAGTGTGACCGTAGGCATGACATCGTAATTAGGATATGTAAAATGAGCTACATCGGTACCGAGTTCAGGTATTGAATTAGTGATACCATTTGGCACTGTAACTATACTGAGCACATAATCCTCAAATAAAATAGGTGCATCGGAGGTGTAGATATGTTTATCAGCTGTGAACCACATGTAATGAGTACCTACTGCATCAGGTATTGTTTCAATATAATACTCAGGGTCAAGCAACAACAATTCATCAGCCTCGAAATAACTATCAGATAAATAAGCTCTCACTGAGGCCACAGCGGTGTCTGTCAAATAAAACCTGCCATATAATCCGGTGATATCATCGTCGTAACCTGTTGATTGCAAATATACATCCAGAGGTACAGGTGCTTCCAAATAAATAAATTGCATGTTATTTGAGTGCGAAGAGAGGTCATTTTCAGTGACTGCAATGCCATCAGCAACTGATAAGATTATCGCGCTATAATAAGTTCCGGGCAGCAATAAATTGCCATCAATATCTCTGGTTGTTTCTGTAAAATTCATGGTGATATCTGCACCAACAGGAATCAACTCCGTATATCTGTCGGCACTTAGTGCATTTGCTTCTGCAAGTGTTGGAGCAGGAAATCCGGGATACAAGATCACCCTATAACTACTGATGTGACTTTCATCATCTGCCTTTTGAAAATGGAGTTGCAGATCGGTAGCAGTATTTGTTTCACCTACATCAGATAATTCCGGAAATAGCGCTACACCAACATGGGCATTGATAGGTGCCGGGGCATCCGCCGTTGCGTTCCATGCAAGTTCCTTTACATAAAGTGTTGGCATATCATGAATATCATCCTGATGCAATTCAACACGCAACCAACCATAATGAATCTCGCCACTCACATCAAAACGCATACCGATATAACTATTATTATTGACCCAGGATGCACCCTCATCAATATCTATCCAACCGTCGTCATTATAACCGTAAAAGAAAAATTGATCTGCTGTTCCAAAATCCAGATCAGCATCAACCGTATCACCCTCAAACATCTGAAGCACACCGGCAGATGTGGCAATCTCAGCATAATTAAAAAACTCGATCTGTCGAGAGGAATACACCATATCACTGGTGAACGTCCACCAACCGTGTCCATGAATAAGCATTTCCGAAATACCATCATCATTCAAGTCGACCGGAAAATCCGGACCAATACCAAAGTCAGGATCCAGGTCCTGATAGATCATTTGCGCACTTGTATCTTTGGAAAGACCAAGTAACTGCGCTGATGCTGCAGAATAGGCGGAGAGGGTAAGTGTTTTCATGTAGGATGATTTATTTTTCACCTTGGCGAGTGTTCACTATTAAAGTTTTGTGTTGCAAGGTACGTAACACATTATTATCCACCGGAGGACGTAATCACAAATTTCTTGGCATAAATATGCTGTTCATTCTTGATATAGGCGATGTATATACCCGCCGGGAATGGAGGAAGTTTTATATCTCTATCACCGGATTGAATCATATATTCGAACATCATTTGTCCAGATGCATTAGAAATTTGCAATGTTGAACTTTCCAAACCATTTGGGATCAGGATGACGTTGTCAGTTATGATTAATTCATCTGTTGCCATATTATCAATCCCTACTTCCGGTTCACCCAAAATAAATTCTGATGATGGGATGGTAATACTATAAAAATAATCATCGCAAGTGCAGCGCATGGCTACATAGGCAACATATGGCTGACCTTCAATTATTTCATCTCCGTCGGAATCCAGATTACAAGCTGTCAGATCCATATGCAGGTCGACTCCCGATGGATATACAGATTCATAATGAATGGGGAGCATACCGGCAACAAGTTCTGAGTTCACAACGGTTCCGGCTTTACAAACAAAAACACGATACACTTCTAAACTAGCCTCGTCGGGGAGTTGTGGAAATTCTAGCAGGATATCACTCGAGTTACCTGCGTAACCAATTATGGTGATCTCAGGAGCAACAGGATATTGATTATAGAGAAATCTTCCGCTTTGAACAGAGAGCGCCGGAATTGAATTTGTAATACTATCAGGTATTGAGACCACATGTAAATAGTACAAATTAAATAATGCAGGGTCTCCTGCCTCATAAATTAATTTATCCGATGTAAAATGCACAGTATTAATTCCAACAACAGGAATTGTTTCCATATAATATGGTTCGTCGAGTGCCAAAAGTTCTTCAACATTCATTTCATTGGCCGTGATATATAACCGAACAGCAGAAACACTGGTATCCATCATTCCAAATGATCCTATAAACCCGGAAATATCGGTAGCAATACTATCGGTAAGCAGTTCAACTTCATATGTTGCAGGTGCTACATCCAATGAAAAATAAGTATAATTAGATGGCACAGATAGATCACTTTCAATGGCATAAGTACCATCTGCAACTGATAATACAATTGCCCTGTATAAATAACCAGGAATTATGGTATCGCCATTTATGTCCAATATGTCGGCACTAAATGATACCGATAAATCATCTCCTGTCGGAAATACAGAAATATATCTGTCGGGCGTTAAACTGTCTATTTGAGCAACTGTTGGAGGAATTGCTCCTTTAAAAAGTGCCACTCTGTATTCGCTGACGGTTATTTCATTGTCGGCTTTATTAAAAGTAAGTTGCAGATCTTCAGGTGTATTAGTTTCTCCGACATCGCTCAGCACTAATGATTTGGCAATATCTGCATTGTAAATAGTTATTGGAGCCGGCGCATCCGGTGTATCATTGTAGGCAAATTCCTTAACATACATTTGCGGTAAATAATCGGGATCTAATTGAATTAATTCCACCCGAATCCATCCATAATGTGTTTCACCGTCAATTGGAAATTTCAATCCGAAAAACCCTTCATTATTAACCCATTCAGATCCTTCAACAATGTCTACCCATCCTCCGCCTGCTATAATATCTCTTTGTCCATAAAAGAAAAGCGGATCAACATCATTAAATAACATGTCTGCATCAACGGTATCTCCTACCACAAGGTGCTTAATTTGTCCGATAGATGTTGCAAATGTCCCTGTAGGATATAAATAAATCCATTGAGATGAATAACCATGAAATTCCCCTCCAAAAGAGGAGCCTGTCCAGAATTCGCCACAATTAAAAAACACCTCATTAATCCCATCCGCATTCAAATCCAGATTATAGTCAAAATAAGGTCCAACGTGAGCATCCGGATCCACATTCACATGCACCATTTGTGCGTCTGTAACATTCGAATGGAGCAGGAATATGCCGGCAGTAGCAGAATAGGCCGTGATAGTATAGCGATTCATGAGGTGGGGTTTATATCAAAGATAATGTGTTTTCCTCCTAAATGGTTGCATGAAGGTTTGTGAAATTTTTAAACTCGTCTAAAAAAAAATTTATCCTCGTTTAATAAACGAAAATCGGCAATGATTGTTACCTTTGCAGGCGAAAGGCAAAAAATGCCCTGTTTTAAGGGTTTTACGCCTCCAAAACCGATAACAAAAATCATCAAGATATGGCATTTGACTTAGACATGATCAGGCAAGTATATGCAGCTTATCCTGCACGTATTGAAGCCGCACGAAAACTCCTTAACCGACCACTTACGCTCACCGAAAAGGTATTGTACGCTCACCTAAGCGAAGGCATGGCGTCCAAGGCTTATGAGCGCGGAAAAGATTATGTCGACTTTGGACCGGATCGCGTTGCCATGCAGGATGCTACTGCACAGATGGCATTACTGCAATTTATGAGTGCCGGCAAGAAAAAAGTAGCCGTTCCATCTACGGTGCATTGCGATCACCTCATTCAGGCAAAAACAGGTGCCGATATCGACCTCGCTACGGCTCTTGATTCTAATAAAGAAGTCTATGATTTTTTAGCTTCCGTATCTAATAAATATGGTATTGGATTCTGGAAACCGGGCGCTGGTATCATTCATCAGGTGGTGCTTGAGAACTATGCATTTCCGGGTGGTATGATGATTGGAACCGACAGTCACACCGTTAACGCCGGCGGTCTCGGAATGGTGGCCATTGGTGTTGGAGGTGCTGATGCTGTTGACGTGATGGCAGGATTCCCTTGGGAGCTCAAAATGCCTAAACTGATCGGTGTGAAACTGACAGGTAAAATGAACGGATGGACTTCTGCAAAAGATGTAATTCTTAAAGTGGCAGGAATCCTGACCGTTAAAGGCGGAACCGGAGCAATTGTGGAATATTTTGGCGATGGTGCCGCTGCCATTTCTTGTACAGGTAAAGGTACCATTTGTAATATGGGTGCTGAAATCGGCGCTACTACTTCCATTTTTGGTTATGACGACAGCATGCGTCGCTATTTGCAATCTACCGATCGCCAGGATGTTGTTGATCTTGCTGATGCTGTTGCCGAACACCTCAATGGAGATGCAGAAGTGTATGCAAATCCTGCAGCTTATTTCGATCAATTGATTGAAATCAACCTCGATGAATTGGAGCCGCATGTAAACGGTCCTTTTACTCCCGATCTGGCATGGCCTTTATCTAAACTTAAAGATGCCGTGATCACAAACGGATGGCCTGCAACTCTTGAAGTAGGGCTCATCGGCAGCTGCACAAACTCAAGCTATGAAGATCTCACACGTGCTGCATCATTGGCACGTCAGGCAGCAGAGAAAAAATTAAAAGCTAAAGCGGAATTCACCATCACCCCCGGCAGTGAATTAGTGCGTTATACAGTTGAACGCGATGGTCTGCTCGAAGACTTTGAAAAAATTGGCGGCGTTGTTCTGGCAAACGCCTGCGGTCCATGCATTGGTCAGTGGGCGCGTCACAGTGTTGATCCAAACAGAAAAAATACCATCATCACTTCTTTCAACCGCAACTTTGCAAAACGCAATGATGGTAATCCGAATACACATGCATTTGTAGCCTCACCGGAAATAGTTACAGCTCTTGCTATTGCAGGCGATATTACCTTCAACCCAATTACCGATACACTGGTTAACGAAGAAGGTGTTGCCGTAAAACTCGATGAGCCAACAGGTCTGGAATTACCTGCAAAAGGATTTGCGGTAGAAGATGCGGGATATATTGAACCGGCAGCTGATGGCAGCAAAGTAGAAGTACTTGTTGATCCTGCCAGCAAACGTTTGCAATTATTGGCCCCTTTCACGGCGTGGGAAGGCACAGATCTGAAAGGATTAAAATTGTTGATTAAAGTAAAAGGAAAATGCACCACCGACCATATCTCAATGGCAGGTCCATGGCTGAAATTCCGCGGACATCTCGATAATATTTCAAATAATATGCTCATTGGGGCCGTGAATTTCTTCAACGATAAAACTGATTCGGTAAAGAATCAATTAAACGGTCAATATGACGCCGTTCCTGCCGTTCAACGCAATTACAAAGCGAATGGTGTTGGCAGTATTGTGGTTGGTGATGAGAATTACGGTGAAGGATCATCACGTGAGCATGCAGCAATGGAACCGCGTTTCCTTGGCGTGCGCGCTATACTGGTGAAATCATTTGCACGTATCCACGAAACAAACCTTAAAAAACAAGGTATGCTTGCATTGACATTTGCCGATAAAAATGATTACGATAAAATTCAGGAGGATGACAATATCGATATCATTGGTCTGACTACATTTTCACCGGGTCAACCATTGACATTGCGTCTGCATCACAGCAATGGCAGCAGTGATGATATCATTGTAAATCATACCTATAATGCGCAACAAATCGAATGGTTCAAGGCAGGAAGTGCACTGAACTTGATTGGCGATAAATAAAATAATATCCAACTATACTAAAAAGAGTGTTCATACGGACACTCTTTTTTTTTGGATGGTGATGAAGAAAACTTGAAGCAGGCATACAATTTGTTTCAGAATATAAATTCACATACGTCAGCGCAATGTCAGAATTGGTGGCAAGCGAAACAAATTAAAGAACTACTCGTAAATTCGTTTAATGAAATCACGCCTTATCACATGCATGCTGTTTTTTTGCTCTATGACATTGCAGGCGCAAAACAATAGCACATGCAGTTTTCATGGGGTTGTTGTGATTGGCAGTGAGGAAGCTTTGTTGCAAGGTGCATACTTGAAATGCCTGGGCACGGGCGATGATGTAATTACAGATGATGAAGGAAATTTTAGTTTGCGCGTTAGCTGTTCCGGACCGGACACGCTCATTTTACAAAGTATCAGCGGAAGCGAGAAGTTCTTACTTCAAGATGGAAAATACACTGATGACACATTGCGTATTGTGTTTAAATTATACAACCTGAATGACATTTTTGTCACGCCAAAGGAGCCGGTAGACATTGTGCGAAAAGCCGTTGCGCGCATTCCGATAAATTACCCGGAAACTTCGCATGTGGCATTTGGTTTTTACAGAAACTACAAACTCATAAATAACAGATTCAGAGAATTAACGGAGTTACAAATGGCTGTTGCCATGCGATTTGAAGAGAAAGGCCAGCATAATGAATTGCGCGAAGCATATGCAGTAGACAAAATCCGCAGAACATTATATACGATAAGCATAGATGAATTTTACAAAGGGCAGCTTACCGATCTGTTTACCCAAAACCTCGTATATCATACTGATTTTGCATTTTTCAATAATATCTTCATTAAGCAATGTGATTTCAGTTTCGACAGCACTTCTACTGACAGCACATGGGTAATTAATTATAAGCTTACTAACATCACTGGTGAGAATCATGGTGTAAGCAATTATTCACCGGTAGATTTTTACGGCGAAGCTACCGAAACAGGATATCTTGTTATTAATAAATCGGATTACGCTATTATAAAACTTGTACGAGAAAGTCTAAGAAATAAAAAATACGAATATCCAAAACGCAATAATTTTCTGTTACCTGATCTCCAATATTCAGAACAATTTCATGAGGGCTTTTTGGAGTGTGATTACGCAATGCTTGATGGCAAATATTATCCGGTGAGTATTTTTCATGCGTATAAAAACACTTTTACACATAACCCTACCAATAGCATAGCCTATATTATCACCGATTATTCCGAATGGCATTGCGATTCAATAAGCGAAATGATTGATCCGGTTTGGATGCAGCGATTCGATAAATTCACGGCACTTGAGCGCATGTATTACACCTATGACCCAAATGATTGGACACAAACCCCATCCTGGTATTTTATCCGCAATGAACAAGTTTACGACGATTTGCAACTGATAGACGATCCGGAAATACTCTTCAAAAAAAGTGGAGAATGACCTTCCATTAAGGACATTAATTCACCTGCGCCCTACCCTTCTATTTGTCTGAAAAGTGCCCTGAATCAGCATTTTGTGTGACATAAGTCATAGCGCCTCTCCTTGTTTTGCTTGCATCTTTGCTTAGGGAAATTTTATTGAATCATTTAAAACTCAAGATATGAAAAACCGACTTCTCTTAATTGTATTGACAGGCTTATTATCGGTCAATGCACAGGCACAATGGATGCTGGATTCCGCTAATACGGCGGGCACTTATCCGTATGCTGCCGTTAATGGCAACAAAGCAGTATTCTCTAATGGTGGCGAATGGAATGTATTCGACGCTGTAACCGGTGTGCACACTTATGGCAATTTCGCCATTTCCCGCGCTATGATCGAAGTGGTGAGTGCAGGCGATAAAGTGATGTTTGCAGGTGGTAAATACGGATATTTTGCTGATCCTCAATACACAAAATCGGTAAACGTTTACAATGCGACTACCAATACCTGGTCGACATGGAATATGGGTACTGCACGAGAAGTAGGAGGTGCTGCAGCCATTGGAGGCAAAGCAGTATTTGCGGGTGGAACAGGTCGATCAGACATTGCAGGACCTGTTTACATGTATAACAAAGTAGATATTTTCGATGTTGCCACAGGTGCCCGAACTTCAGGAAAATTATCAAAAGGAAGATCAAACATCGCTGCAGGTGCTGCAGGAAATAAAATTGTGTTTGCCGGCGGATGGTACTGGGATATGATGTATAGTGTTTTACCTGCAAATACAGTAGATATTTACGATGTTGTAACAGGTGTTTGGACAAAAACCACGCTGTCGAAAAAACGAGAAAATATTTCCGTTGCCGTTATTGGCGATAAAATCTTGTTTGCCGGTGGAACAGGTTCAATGGGAGCAGTTACTAATGTCGATATTTATAATTCAACAACCAATACATGGTCGGTAAGCTATATGCCTGCTGCGGGCG
>JAIBBA010000021.1 GCA_019694895.1 Chitinophagales bacterium | reverse complement strand
TGCCAGAAAAGCTAAGTGGATTTTTTTCATCATACCACCAAATATAACTATTCAGGAATAATTTGGGTGGTATAAGAAACGCCGTATGCGCACCAGATACCTAATCCCCCTACAATATTAGTTTGTGCGATAGTAGCAGAACTAAATGGACCATCGGTGCCACTATCAAATTCAAGGGTTCTCCAGAAATCGTATGTAGGGAAATCGATATGACACCATTTCAGGGTAACGGTATCGCCTTTCCAAAAATAGCCATAGGTTCCCATGCTGTAATCTTCTGTCGGGTCGTAACCTCTGTCGAGAGTAAAATCAAATGTTTGACCATTGATCAGGTTGTCATCAAAAACACTTGAGTATCCGGAATAAAAAGGATCGCTGTTTCTTCTGGTAAAATACCGATAAAAATCACCTTGCGGTTCCGGTTCAGAAAGTGTTACATATAAGCGCATCAAGGAGTCGTTTTCCGGATCGGGGTGCGGTTCGAAATACATCGTGTCTAAAGGGACTGCAGGCAACAAACGCGTTGATGAAGTAATAGTTTGTCCGTTAGCCTCGATATGCAGATCATATGTTTTTCCTTCTTCACCCACAAATGATGGTGAACCTGTAAATATATCAGCGACCGTATACAAACAAACGTCAATAGCAAGTTCACCGGCTGTATCCAGCTCAACGCCGAGATATTCAGCAACAAGAGGTAAAATCTCATCCGGTAATTCACTTAAACAATATTCAACCAGTTCAACAGTATTAACACCATCACTCACGGTTACAACAGCATCATGTACGTAGTAATTTTCCAGTTCGTTAAAATTTACTTCGCCATAAAAAGGTATCGTTGAAGTCAATGAAATTATTGGCGGCACACCATTTTCAATAGAGCCTTCTACAACTATTTGCGGCTCAGGATCAGGTATATCGAGTGTGATATCGGTTGTACATGAATAAAAAGACATCAATAATATCCCGAAAGAAATTACGCCGATTATTTTTGACTTATTGGTTCGAAACAACATGTTAGTAAAAAGTTTAAGGGATTTATATTATTTATGTTGCTGAGCAAATTTAAAGTTCCATGTTACTGATGGAATTATGGGGAAAATAGACACCTGTTTCGCCTGAACATCCAGATATCCGTATGCAAAATCTCCTTCGTAAGTGGTGTAAATGAAATACGGATTTTTACGCGAATACACATTATAAATACTGAAATTCCAGCTACTTTCATATTTCCTTTCCGGTTTGCTATGTAATGTAGCAGATACATCCAGTCGGTGATATGCAGGCAGTCGATAACCATTTCGCGGACCATAATCAGTTTGCACCTGACCGCCAATTACGTAAAAACTTTCCACTATGGTTGTAGCCTGTCCTGTGGCATAAACAAAGGTGCTTGAAAAGTCCCATCTATCGCTGAGATTGTAAACGGCAACAACTTCGAGATCATGTACGCGATCATATTTGGTTGGGAACCATTCCGAGCCTGTGCTGAGGTCTTCAAATTTACGTTCGGTTTTAGAGAGTGTGTAACCAATCCAACCATTAAATTTTCCTTTAGCTTTTTTCAGGAATATTTCTGCGCCATAAGATCTACCTACGCCAAACACGAAATTATCTTCTATATCAAGTCCCAATTCAGGAACATATCCATCTCTGAATTCGATTTGATTGCGCAAGTCTTTGTAGTAGACTTCTATACTCGTTTCATAGGCATTATCCTTAAAATTGCGGAAATAGCCGAGGGCATATTGAATACCAATTTGAGGTTTTACGATGTCAGAGCTTGGTATCCACAGATCAGTAGGTAAAGTACTTGTTGAACTGCTTACCAGGTGAATGTATTGATTATTGTATGTAATACCTGCTTTCAACGACGACTCGGGATCGATGGTAAAGCGCATATTAAACCGAGGCTCCAGTCCGGAGTAGTGTGCTATCATTTCACCGGGAGCGTAATAAATGGTATCAATAACTGTTGCTCCATTTTCATCATAAACTATATCATTATAAGGGCCCACCTGTGCAAAATAGCTGCCTCTTAAACCGATATTTATTTTCAGTCTATCAGTAACATCAAATTCATCTTGAATAAATATGCCGGTTTCATGTGCATATTTATTACTTAACGTGTCGGTAGAGAAGTCGACATCATCAAAACTTCCTTGTGCTGAATATGGTGTAAATGTATGATAGACATAATTTGCTCCAAATTTTATGTGGTGATTTGAACCGGGGTAGTAATCGAAATCCACCTTCCCATTCCAATCCTGAATGCCTGAATAGAGGTTGAAATTAAAATCCTGAAAATCGCTTTGCACGGAGAAATTAAAACTGTTGTAGATAGCGCTTACATTCATAAACAATTTATTATTGAACAGGTGGTTCCATCGCACAGTACCTGTTGCATTTCCCCATGGCACAGAAACGTTTAATGACCCATCGGGGGCGCTGTAGTTAAAAACATCTTGGCCGAAGTAGCCGCTGGCAAAAATTCTATTTTTATCGTCGAAGGTATAGTTCACTTTTGTATTCAGATCGTAGAAATAATAGCCATTCCCTTCAAAATCCGTTCCATTTAAAAAAGGAGTTATCAATGCATCGATATATGTTCGGCGACCGCTAACAATAAAAGAGCTTTTATCTTTTACGATTGGTCCTTGTATCGTTAATCGTGAAGCAATAAGTCCTATGCCACCCTCAGCCTGGTAGTATTGATTATTACCTTCCTTCATTTGAACATCGAGCACACTGCTGAGGCGACCACCATATTGTGAAGGCATACCACCTTTTACCAATGTAACGTTTTTTATGGCATCGGAATTAAACACGCTAAAGAAACCAAATAAATGTCCGGTATTGTATACGACAGCTTCATCCAATAAAATCAGGTTTTGATCGGGACCTCCGCCACGCACATAAAATCCGGTATTGCCCTCTCCTGCCCCACCAACGCCTGGAAGGAGTTGAATTGTTTTAAGGATATCTACTTCTCCAAACAACACGGGAATTGTTTTGATCTGTTCGATATTCAATTCAACCTTCCCCATATCAGTGCTTTGGATATTCACATCACCGCGTTCTGCCTTCACAACTACTTCCTCCAATAATTTACCTTGCGATAATTGCACATTTAACCTGACATCATTATGCAATGACACCTTTTCTATCTGATTATCGTAACCAACATAACTTATTACTACATTGTAATCGCCCTCCGGTAGGGTCATAGAGAAAAATCCATATCCATTAGTAGAAGCTCCTGTGCCGGGGTCATTTTGCAGATACACGTTTGCACCAATCATATCCTCACCGGTACCTTCATCCTTCACATATCCGCTAAGAGTATATTTTCCTTGTGCAAACAACATGCTGCATGCACACATAAGAAGCCCGAAAAGTCCTGTTTTCATCTGATACTGCCAATAACGCCACAAAGTAACGTTCAGTTTGCTGTACGGCGTAATTTTTTTCTACGAACGCGGAAAAAAGGTCGACGAATGTCATTAAATCTCTTGTTCGATCATTGAATGTAGATCAACTTCGATTCGGAGTAGATGTCGCCGGTTAGTCGAATGGTATATAATCCGGTAGCGAGTCTATCTAAGTCTTCAATTCTGATTCCGCTCATTTTTCCCGCATCGATGAGCAAGTCAGTGCTCATGATCATTTTCCCTGCCATGTCGAACATATCGAATTTAGCCTGATCAGCTTCGAATCCTTGGATATAAACGACAAGAACATCGCTGACAGGATTAGGATAAACATGGAGTATATCATCATTCAAGGTAATACCTTTCAGTGCCATATAAGCATGCCCGAATTGAGGAATTCCATATCCTATCTGGTTATTTGGTGTTCCGGCATTGGTAGCGGTTTGTTGAATGATATTGATGACATCCATATTTGAAAGATCGGGAAATGCGGACATGAAGCTGGCGCATGCCCCTGCAATCAAAGGACTGGAATAGGATGTTCCATTGCCATAACCGACAATGCCTTCAGCCGACATAACGGCAGTTCCGGCACCTTGTCCAACCACGTTCGGCTTGATACGACCATCAACCGTTGGGCCGACTGAGCTAAATCCGGCATAATTTCCATTCAAATCAACTGCACCAATGGTAAACACGCTATCACCATCAGCGGGGGCGCCGATAAAATGCCAGGGTTCATCTCCACTATTTCCTGCACTATTGACAACTAAAATTCCTGCTGCAGCAGCCATATCTGCTGCAATTGTTGCAACAGTAGTGTTGCCATCCATATCGAGATAGGTATGGTCTTCGGTAGTGTCATCGAAAGTAGTGTAACCCAACGAGGAATTAATGACATCAGCACCAATGATATCTGCATATTCTGCTCCTTCGAGCCAATAATCTTCTTCAACAACATGCTCACTGTCAGTCACCTCCGTGCGAATGAGGTAATAATCGGCATCGGGAGCAGAGCCTACATACACACCTGGTTCATCAACAGCCATAATACTTAACACATTACTGCCGTGTGTAGAACTGAAATACACAAAATCGGTATCGTCGGGAAAATTATAGGTGCCTTTTATCTGTTCTTTGGCGCGCACACTTTCAAATCCGGCACCTGTATTCACGCCTTCAAAGCCACCATCTAAAACAGCAATGGTAATACCCTGTCCGCGGAAACCCAGCGAATGCAAAAAATCGACTTCAATCATATGATTTTGATTCTGCGCTCCGCCATAAACAAAATCAGTGATATCGGCGGTGCGATAAAATGCCTGATCTTGAGGTACGCTAACATCATCTATAAGGTGTCGTTTAATAACCGGAGTGATTTGCTTTACAAACGACAAAGCGGAGATTTCCGCAATCATTTCAGGACCTGTAACAGTGACACTTACTGCATTGAGCCATCTGCTTTCTGTGCGTACTAAAGCACCGGTTTGTTTAATTGCGCTAATATATTGCGGATCGACGGGAAGATCAGATTTTCGAATTGGAATAAGCATTCGCTCCCTTCTATCGATAGCTTGTTCAGATAAAAATGCAGATGGGTTATCAATAGTATAAGGTGTGGCATTTTTATCGCTAAAATACACCCATATATTTTGCGATTGAGCAAATGATACCTCGTGCATCATTATACTGAAAACGAATATGCCTATAATTCGAAAAAAATACATGCAAATCTTTATTCTATAAACACCTTGACACTTTGTTTATACCGCCCCGACCTGACCGTCAGAAAATAAATACCTGATGCATAAAGATGCTTATTACCCATTTCAACAGTTGTTGGCATTTCTGCATTGAGGTACACATTTTCCTGATGCATCAGTGCGCCCTGCAAGTTGTAAACGGCAAAAGTAGCTTCACGGTTTGTTAATGATTGCAATATCACGGTAAAAATATCACCATCGAGCAATGGTATTATGGCTATAGATGATAAAGTGGTGTCAATGGTGGTATCAACTGTTGTATCAACAACGGTGGTATCAATTTCGGGGAATAATGAATCAAGCAAAGCATATGCTTTTCCAAAATTAGGAATGCCATAACCCATTGAATCGTTTGGTGTATCGTACAAGTGGGCACTTTGTTCCACAGCATGCAATATTTGCATATTTGTAGCTTCAGGGTATGCCTGCCATAAAGTTGCACAGGCACCTGCGAGTAATGGTGATGAAAATGATGTGCCACTGAGGTAATTGATATACCCATTCGGATCCAACACAGCAGATCCGAGTGCCAATGCTACAACATTTGGCTTTAGTCGCCCATCAAATGTAGGACCATATCCACTGAACCCGACATGGATACCGGAAGTGTCAACTCCACCAACACTCAGAACGCTATCGCCATCAGATGGCATTGAAACATAATGCCATGCACCTGCTCCTTCGTTGCCGGCGCTGTTGCAAACCAAAATTCCTTTTGATGCTGCCATATCAGCGGCCATTGTAACAACAGTGGTATTGCCATCGAGGTCTTCGTAAGTATGATTTTGTGTTGGGTCGTCGAATACGGTATATCCTAATGATGAATTGATAATATCCGCACCAACACTATCAGCACGTTCGGCAGCAGCAAGCCAGTGATCTTCTTCAACAACGTATTCACTGTCGGCAATTTCTGTGCGATAGAGGTATAAGTCGGCATTTGGTGCAGATCCGCTGAAAAGATCAGTCACTTCACCGGCGATCACACTCATCACCCAGCTTCCATGATATCCCGAATAAATATTGAACACCTGATCATTGTTATCCGGGAAATTATGATACCCTAAGATTTGATCTTTATCCCAAAAACTTTGAAACAAGGTAGCAGTATCCACGCCAAAAAAACCGGCATCAAGAACGGCAATCACCATTGAATCACCTGAAAGTCCGATATCGAATAAGGTATCGAGATTAATTTGTTCAATCTGATTACTTGCGGCTCCGAGTCCCCCGGTAATTTCAGTATTATCTGCCTTGCGATAAAATGTTTGATCATTAAGTGGGGTGCCTTGTTCATTGAGGATTTGATATCTACCTACCCTTGAAATTTTATTTACGAATGGCAATTCACTCACCTGCAGCATTTGATCATCGCTCATGATTACACTTACTGCATTCAACCATTTAGATCGCACATATACCTGGACACCGATATTTTCGAGTGATTGAATATAATATTCACTTACAGGCAGGTCGCTTTCAGAAATAGGAATATGTTGTTTTTCGCGGCGATTTAAAGATGCCTTTGATAGAAATTGCTCCGGTGATTGTTTAGAAAATGTATTAAATTGTTTATCGGTAAAGTATACCCAATAACGATCTGTATGTTGTTGGGCGAAAGAGGTAATCGACAAACAGCAAATAAGGCAAATAAGGAGAAATCGTTGCATGAAAAATTATAGTTGATAATCAGTTAATCGCATATAAACACTGAAACCGCATTGCACACGTTGTTCCCATGGACAATCCGGACAGGTAATATCTTGCGTATAATAATGTTTGAAAGTTTTTTCCACCATACCGACATCCAAGGCATAAATCTCTTTTGCATAATCAAACCAGATAAGGTTAGAATCGCCGAATTGTTCTACGGTAATTGTGTTTTCGAAATCGAAATCCGGAATGGAATAATTTTCATTTACATTTGAATAAATATAATCCCATCCTTCATAATAAATCAGGCGATTGCATTCTTCATCATAAGGCAGGTCATCTAATCCTCCGAGATATACATTTCCATCCCATTGAACATCATTTAATGGAGGAGAAACAAGTTTTACAAAACGCAAATTATTCTCATTTCTGATCATTTTGCCATCCACTTGCATCACACTCCATGTATTCGTCAATTGCCATGCATCGACATCTGTTTTTCTGCGATATCTGTCAATGACATAATTAAGATCGCCGGTTAAATCATAAAACGTATCAATCAATTCTTCTCGGACGAACCAGAGAGTGGTGTCATTACCGGTAGTTTCGTGATAGATAATAGAGTCGACAGCATACTCCCAATAGTTTCCTATTTTGAGCGGGCTGAATGCGTAAGGTGTTTCAGGAGCAATCGGTTCGGGCAAAGGTTTATCACAACCCATTGAGGCAGCAAAAATGAATGCTGTGAGAATCAAACCCGTTATGGATCGAGAAAACATTAATCAAAGATACAAGAAAGCTTCAACAGGCGGAGAATCAAGGCATTTGGTGCAATTTTCGAACAACCATTAGTAGATTCAATTGTACCAATAAAAAGTAACAATCAATTACATTTAACGGCGGCAATATTTGGCAAGGTTGCATTACTACTGTTGAAAGGCACTCACAATATGCCCACCACCAATCACATCGTTGCCCTCATAAAATACAGCGCTTTGGCCCGGTGTAATTGCGCTCACATTGGAGTCGAACGCTATGCGTAGCAGATCTCCCGGTTCGCTGAACAGCGTACTTTCGGCACCTGCATTTTTATATCGAATTTTCGTCACCGCACGCATCGGCTCGTTGATATTTTCATATTTGAGCATATTGAGGTGATGCACAAACATGCCATTTTTATTGAGTTCTTCTTCCAGACCAAGCACAACAACATTTTCGTGAGGAATGATCTCCGTCACAAAATATGGTTCACCTAAGGCAATTCCGAGGCCTTTTCGCTGACCGATAGTATAAAATGGATAGCCTTGATGAGTGCCTAACACTTTGCCGTGTTTATCGACAAATTTTCCGCCTTTTACCTTTTCCTCCAATCCATCCACGCGACGTTTGAGGAATCCGCGGTAATCATTATCGGGAACAAAACAGATCTCATAGCTCTCGGCCTTGTTGGCGAGTTCGGTGTAACCCATATCTCTTGCCATTTGGCGTATTTCAGTCTTATGAAGTTGACCAAGCGGAAATCTGGTGCGACACAGGCAATCCTGACTCAATCCCCATAGCACATAGCTTTGGTCCTTATTTTCATCTTTGCCCTTACTGATAAAGTAGCGATTGTTGTCCGGATTTTGGTGCACGCTGGCGTAGTGACCGGTAGCAATAAATTCACAACCTAATTGGTCGGCACGTTTGAGCAGTGCTTCCCATTTGATATGGGTATTACAGAGCACACAGGGGTTTGGTGTTCTTCCGGCGAGATATTCATCTACGAAATTATCGATAACATAGTCGCCAAATTCTTCACGTATATCAACTATGAAGTGGTGAAACCCCTTGTCGACGGCTACCATACGGGCATCGTTGATAGAATCCAGGCTGCAGCACCCGGTTTCTTTTTTTGAACCTCCGCTGGATGCATAATCCCATGTTTTCATGGTAATACCCACCACCTCATACCCTTGCTCATGGAGCATGATAGCGGTGACGGTGCTATCCAGTCCGCCCGACATTGCCACTAATATTTTTCCGTGTTTCGACATACGCCTGTGGCAAAGTTACGTCAGTAAAGGGGAATTAGTTCCCGAAGCTAGTTGCACAATATCGGCAGGTACGTCTGTTTAGTAGCCTCACAAGTCGTCGATAAATCGGTCAATGTCCCTGCGACCCTGCTTAGTTGCATAGGGATGGAGGTGCAAGGCGAATAGTTCGAGGTAATGTTTGAATAGTGTTCTTTTTCCGGCATCATTGAACCGTAGTCGCCCCTCCGACAACCAGAATCGCGACATGAGGCTAATGGAAGATACGAGAAAATCGAGTGTGCGGTCGTTGAGGGAGGCATCCATATAACCGTTTTGCATGAGCAGCTTCAAGTTTTTTCGGATGGTCTTGTATCGTTTTTCTTGATTGGGGATATACACCTCTTTTACTTTTGGATTATGCTCCATGAGGTATACAAAACTCACAAATAAGCATCGGTATTTATATTGGTTGGATGAGGTCTCGGAGTACATTTGTAGGAAGGTGCTCATTGAGAGGTCATCCCCGGCTTCAAGGATGGTATTGTTGGCATCTGCCAGTTCAGTTACAATAGCGGCAACTATATCGTCTTTGGTCGGAAAGTAATAAGTGATGTTTCCAACACGGATGTCAAGTTCCTTTGCTATCTCTCGCATTCCCACATATTCTATCCCCTGCTCATTGAACATGCGCAAGGCCTGATTGAAAATATTTTCTTTAGTAGTATTTTTGGACATTGTCCTAATTTTTATATCTTTGGACATTGTCCAAAATTATACACTTTATGAAGACTTACAAACTACCTTACACAATTAGGAACAATTTCGGTGAGATATTGCATTTCCAGTCGATACGAACCGAGGGATCCAAAACATTTATTGATGTGACCAATGAAGTACAGCCCGGATGCGGACCGGTGATGCATGTGCATTTCAAACAGGACGAGTATCTGAGAGTTGTAGAAGGTCGCATGGGATACCAGATCGCCGGAGGGGCGGAACAGTTTGCTGGTCCGGGAGAGTCGGCCACGTTTCATGCAGGGCAGATGCATCGTTTTTGGAATGCGGGTGATGATGTGCTGAAATGCGAAGGGTGGATATCACCACCGAACAACATCATTTATTATTTGGAGAATATATATCGGTTGCAGAATGAGGGAGGTGGGGAGCCGGGGGGTTTTGAGGCTGCCTACCTCATTCGGAAATACCGTTCGGAGTTTGATGTAGCTGCAATCCCGGGATTTGTAAAGAATGTGATATTTCCAATAGTAGTGTTCTTTGGGAAATTGGCAGGCAAGTATAGGAAATTTGCAGATGCGCCGCCCGCGGTGAGGTGACGTTCCGGTTCGGGAAAGAGGCATGCTTTTAGTAACGCGAGTAAGCGATTAGAAGCGGTTATTCGGGTTTGTGGGTTGGAAATATGGCATCTCAAAAAAACACACCTAACAGGTCTTAGACCTGTTAGGTTTAAGATCTGTTAGGTTTAAAATCTGGCAGGTTTTAGATGTGTTAGGTCTCAAATCCCCTCACACCAACAACCCCCTCACCATCCCCTGCCCCTCATAAATCATCCCCGTATAAATTTGAACTAGATCCGCCCCCCTGTCGAATTTTGATTGCATCGACGCTTTATCCGTAACCCCTCCTACCCCTATCAATGGAACATCCGTTCCTAAAGCCCTTCTTAGAAACCAAAGTACGTCATTTGACCTTGACAATACCGGTTTTCCACTCAACCCTCCGGCACCTATAGACTCCACAGCAGCCTGGGGTGTTTTCAGCATACTGCGATCCAAGGTTGTATTAGTCGCTATGATACCGCTCAACCCCGTTTCTCGTGTGATCTCAACAATATCATTTAACTGCGCATCATTCAGGTCCGGCGCGATCTTCAACAACAATGGCTTTGGCCTTTTCTTACCCTGATTTATTTCTTGCAGACTAGAGATTATACGCTTAAGCGGTTCTTTTTCTTGTAAGGCCCGCAGACCGGGTGTGTTCGGACTTGATACATTGATCACAAAATAATCTACATGGTCGAATAGCGCGTTGAAGCATATGACATAATCCTTCCATGCATCCTCATTTTCTGTCACTTTGTTCTTGCCAATATTACCGCCAATCACCACACGATATTTCTCTCTGGCATGCGCTACCGATGATTTTCCAAGATTCCTCACCATCATTTCAACACCATCATTATTAAATCCCATGCGATTAATAAGCGCTTCATCTATAGGAAGTCTAAACAACCGTGGTTTATCGTTTCCCGGTTGTGCCCTCGGCGTAACCGTTCCTACTTCAACATGTCCAAACCCTAACCTCGCCATCAGAGGAATAAAGGCCGCATTCTTATCAAATCCCGCTGCCAGCCCAATAGAATTCTTAAACCTGATTCCGAAAACTTCTTTCTCTAATTCCGGCCGCTCAATCACATAATGCTTATCGTGCCACCATCCATATCCCGGAATCCACAAAGCAGCCTTGTAGAGCCCTAATGCCAAATGATGAGCCGTTTCAGGCTGAAATCGAAAAAACAGCGGTTTTAATAAGGTCTTATACATCCAAGTACAAAGTAAATGAGAAAAGCCGATAAGCTTAACCCTCAAACCCTCAAACCAGAAGTAAAAAAACAAACACACCTCCTCCATCCACTTTCCTCCCTTCCTCCCTTCCTCCTTCCTCCTTTCTCCTCTCTCCTCCTCCCATGTTCTTATCTTTGCGGCGAACTCATTTTCAAGGGCATTGTTATAAGACTATGGCACAGATCAGCATCAATATCAAAGAAGGAACATTAAAAAGGGAAGAAATTATTGTCGGTATAGATTTAGGCACCACCAACTCACTTATCGCCATAATAGATAAAGAAACAGGCACCCCTTCTGCATTACGCGATGCCGATAAATTCGCCATAGTTCCCTCTATCATTCATTTTGCTGATGATGGCACTATTACTGTTGGTAGAAGCGCCCGCGAACATCTGATTACTGATCCCGAGCATACCATTTTTTCTGTCAAACGTCTGATGGGAAAATCATATAAGGACATAGCCGCATATCAACATACTTTCGGTTATAAAATAATTGATGATGACGCCGAACGTTTGGTGAAAATTAAGGTTCGCGAAAAATATTATTCCCCTATCGAACTTTCTGCTCTGATACTCAAAGAATTAAAATTACGTGCCGAGCGTTTACTTCAATGTGCAATAACAAAAGCTGTCATCACCGTTCCCGCATATTTCAATGACGCTCAGCGACAAGCTACTCGAGATGCCGGAAAATTGGCGGGTCTGGATGTATTGCGCATTATCAATGAACCTACCGCTGCAAGTCTCGCATATGGCTTGGGAAATCAAGATAAATCGTCACATACCATAGCCGTCTATGACCTTGGAGGCGGCACCTTTGATATCTCCATTCTACGCATTACAAGCTCGGAAAACTCAGGCGATTTTTTTGAAGTATTAAGCACAAATGGCGATACTTTTTTAGGGGGCGATGACATTGATCGTGCCATCATGGATCATTGGCTGCAAACTCAACATGTTGATGGCAACTTATTATCAGCAACCGTTCGTCAGGATTTGCGACTCACCGCAGAAACTGCAAAAAAACACCTTGGTTCTCATGGTGAATTTACCGGCAACGTTGATAAAATACAATGCGATCTAACCATTGCAGAACTTGAAACATTAATTACACCACTGCTACAAAAAACAATTCAGTGTTGCGAACGCGCATTGTTTGATGCAAATCTCAATGTGAACGATATTGACACTGTTGTTATGGTTGGTGGAAGCACGCGCACACCTTTCATCAAGAAAAGCGTTTCGGCATTTTTCAATAAACCTGTTCACGATGAAGTTGACCCTGACGAGGTTGTTGCCCTCGGCGCCGCTGTTCAGGCCGATATTCTTGCAGGCAACCAAAAAGACATGTTGCTGCTGGATATTACTCCACTCAGCTTAGGCATTGAAACGATGGGGGGACTCATGGACGTCATCATACCACGCAATACAAAAATTCCAACCGCTGCAGGAAGGCAATATACCACTAGTCTCGACGGTCAGGCCAATCTTAAAATATCTGTATTCCAAGGTGAACGAGATCTAGTGCGCGACAATAGAAAATTGGCTGAATTTATTTTATCCAATATTCCTGCTATGCCGGCCGGATTGCCGAAAATCGAAATTGTTTTTCAAATAAATGCGGACGGCATTCTTCAAGTGCGTGCAAAAGAATTGCGTAGTGGTGTTGAACAAAAAATTGAAGTTACGCCTCAATACGGATTAACAGAAGAAGAAATGGCCGCCATGCTGCTCGACTCTATTAAAAACGCCAAAACAGATATGGCTGAAAGAGCAATTGTTGAAGCCAGAGTTGAAGCACAGAATATGATAGACACGTGTGAGCGATTTATTGAGAAAAACAATCAGTATTTAAATGAACAGGAAATAGCAGGCACCAAATCATTAATCGACAATCTACGTAATACACTTAATTCCGATGACAAGGATGTCATCCACCAGCAAATTGAAATTCTAAATGAGTTTACGCGACCATTTGCAGAGCGACTCATGGATATGGCTATCAGCCAGGCAATGAAAGGAAAGACGATTTAAGTTGGAAATAAATTTTCCGTGAGATTATAATACAAAACCGGAAAACAATCAACGGGCCATCATTTTTTCGACATATTTACCGATAATGTCAAATTCGATATTCACTGAATCACTTACGGATATTTGGCTCAAATTGGTATGTTCCCATGTATAAGGAATTATTGCCACCTGAAACGTTCCCTCAGAAACATTAAAAACTGTCAGGCTGATTCCATTAATGGATATACTTCCTTTTTGAACGATGTATTTATCAAATTGCGCATCGAATCGAAATGTGAGCAACCAGCTTCCTCCTTGTTCGTCAACCTGAATTAATTGCGCGGTGGTATCAACATGACCTTGTACGATATGGCCATCCAGGCGACCGTCTATTTTTAAACAGCGCTCGAGATTAACCGTATCTCCGATTTTTAAATTACCCAGGTTGGAGCGAATCAATGTTTCATCGATTGCAGTAACTGTATGTGTATCGCCGGCTTGATGAACAACCGTCAAACACACACCATTATGACTTACACTTTGATCAACTTTCAAATCACGACTGATTTCGGATTGGACAGTAATATGCAAATTTCCTGCATCTTTTTGCAATCCCGAAACACTTCCCAATGATTCAATAATCCCGGTGAACATTATACAAAGATAGGAATTGCACTTTTTGAAACACAATATTCATAACAAGGGAAGTAACACTTCACCCTAACTGTTATTCCACCTTGCTCTCGCGATACAGGTGAATATAACCTTCCTTAGGCTGCGGGAAAGGTCTGACGCCATCGACAGTGATTTCATATACTGTACATGTATAGAAATACACACCTTCAGAAGCATTCTTTCCTGTATTCGTATCGATACCATCCCAATTCAGCATAGGGTCATTTGTAGTAAATACTACATTCCCCCAGCGATCGAAGATTTTCATATCCACATGATCAATGAATCTGTATGGAAGAATTGGTGTGAAGATATCATTAAACCCATCACCATTCGGAGTGAAGGTGTTAGGCAAATTATAATCACTGCAATTATCAACGCAAACAATATTACTAAAAGCACTATTATTATCAAACGAGTCAACAGCAACTACAGCATAACAACCGGCAAGTGAAAGCAATCCATCATGTGTATACGTAGTATCAAATGCATCGGCATTCTGATCTAATAATGTCAAAGGATCACCTTGTTGCGAAGCGTAATAAATCAGATATTTCACCACATCGTCGGCACATGAATGATTTGGATTTGTCCAGGTCAAATCATTTTTCAAATCCGATTCATCAACAACTATCGACCCATCCTCTTCACAAATATTATAGACTGTCAATATCGGTGGACAAGGAGGCTCATTGTCTATCGGAACGCCGCATTGTATTTGCGATAAATTAATTAATGTATCCGGAAGCGACTCAATGGTATATTTGCCATAGGCTTTTACATAGTAGCAATACTCAGAACCATTCGCCAAACTATCATCGATATAACTTGTCTCTGTAGTACTTGTTAACAATTCGAAATCACCGGAGCCCGCAGTGGTTTCCTTGTAAACATCATAATAAAAATTCAACCAAGGCACATTAAAATTCCAAGAAAGATTCAGCTTATTATCGCCGGGTGATGCTGTTAAATACACCGATGAGGCAGGATCAGTAACACCTAATAATTCAAAATTTCCGAGATCGGTGAAATAAAATTTCAATCGATAACAATAAGCAGTTGCTGCGGTATTCAACATAGTATCGATATACGAAGTATCGGTTATTTCAAAAAACTCACCTGCTGTAATCGTTGTCACTAATGTCTCGGTACCTGTTGGTGTAAAGCCTTCATAACGCACCAATTCATATTTGTACGGTCCTGTAAAAATGGTAGTGTCTAAATCAGGAGAAATCGGATTATACCAACCCACATACATACTTCCATTAGTTGTTGATGTGGTGCGAACACTGGCATGATTAATAATCGGAATATCGCGTTTCAATTCGGCACATACAGCATCCGATGGCGCTCCGGGTACTTGATTGTAAACAAAATCGGGTGCGATATCACTGCGTTCACCGAACTCGGCAACTATGCGATAAGCATATTCCTGTCCATAGTCAACAGCCAAATCAACATAGGAATAGGCATCTTCAACAAATGCTAAAGAGTCGTATCCCATCCCTGAAAGTCCGCGTTGACATTTATCAAACATTGTTGAATCACAACCAATTTTCCGCCAAATACTAAATCCAAGAAAATTATCGGCACCTGAACATATATATGGATCCTGCCAGGTCACAGTTATCTCATTTGCTGTCGGCACTGCATCAAGAATAACAGGTGGTGGAGCTACTACTGTTATCAACCATGTTTCCAGGTCGACAAGCGGAATTTCTTCAAACCCGATTTGAAAATCATCTTCTGCTTTAAATACAACTTCATACACTTCCTTTCTTACATGGTTGCAGATAGTTTGCCATGTAAATGTTCCGTTCACCGAACCTTCATTTGGTGTGCTGAAAAATTCTGCAGGGCTTTCATCAATATATAATGGTCCACCTGTAGCAGTCAAGGTAATTGTTTGCAAAACATCAGGATCAGTTGCTGTAACCAGAATATTTAATTCCTCTCCTGCATAAACACAGGTGTCGTTAAGCTCTGCAATTTCAGGCGCATGATTGCTTGTCTTATTTACAAAAATCTGCATATCGCGCAGGATCGTGCCCATCTTGATACCATTGCGATATTCTGTAATGAGAATGGCGATATTATATATCCCTTCGGTACACGACGGATCCTCCCAGGTGACATCTCCATTGAACGTATTGATTTGAAAAACATCCGTATCAGTGCAAAAGGTGCGATCATCCGGATCGAGATAACCAGGAACTACAATACCCGGATATTGGAATGGTACTACAAGTTCGTAAGCCAGCGAATCGCCATCAATATCATAGGCGCCGGGATTGTGAATGAAGAACTCGCCAATATTCGCATAATCGATAGGCGGATACAACAATAGTGGCGAATTGTTATATCCCAGCGTCAGTGGATCGAAAATAATGAAGGTGTCTACAAGGCAAAAAGGCACATTCACAGAACCATCGATATTCAGGATACTTTCCACCCTGTTTGGGTCCACCATACTGATGATGAAAGTTCCCGGACCGGCAAACGTATGTGTGCTGATGTATTGGTTCTTTTGGATATCAGGCGTTAACAGTTCTATCGTATTGCGCATGATGGTATCCACAGTGCCATCGCCCCAATCGATACCAAGCCTGTCGCGATCGGCCAAAGATGCCGGATCTGTGTAGGTTGTGATGGTGAATTCGTAAGTAAGATCTTCAACATGGGTATAAGTAATCTCCCCCGCCCTGTTATGGGTGGCCCAGGCTTTAGGGGCCGAAACCACCACCAGCAGCATGAAAATCAAAGCCTTACAAACGCGTTTCTTCAACATCAGTTGCTAATTTACGACGAATGGAGGTGGATTATTGCAATGTTCCGGTAATATTTATCCGTTAACCCCACAATTTTTATTATCAAAAATCATGCAAAGCTTTTCTGATCAGACCCGTTCAAAAATTGATGCCTATGCAGTGACTTTGCAAGTATAACTAATTGATTTTCTGATTGTTAAAATATATACATATCAACTAATTATGCCTATTCCGGAGATCAAGCAAATGAAAAATATCAATCGTATTTTTGAACTGGCGATAGTCTTATTTATAAGCCTCGCTTATCATTCTGTCTCACAAGGGCAATTTTGTTCAGTAGTTACCAATCGGCCATCGACCCATTTATTGGTGATATCGCAAACGTTGCGGAATCCGGTTTCTGCACAGTTTATAACCTTTTGCGACATAACTAATTTCCTATTTGGATCAGGTATTGGTGAATATAATGTATCAGCTTCCGGATGGTATACAAGTATGTTATCAATATCATCTGTTATCACTAAGTTTCCTTGCTATAATGCAATACCATTAGAAGTTACACTAGTGATGAAAACATCACGAACACCATCAAAATCGTAGTCAGCAACATTGAGATGATAAAAAACACCCGGCCCCCTTAAGCCACTTAGAGATGATATCAACTTCCACGTAGAATCTTGTAATGCGTAACGCGAGATCAGCATGGTTGAATCTGTATGACGTGTAATTGCGAAAGCATACAGTTTATTCTCCTGCGAACGATATGATACAAAAGAGATAAACGGTTCCCATCTGTCAAATTTCATAGTATCCTGAAGCATCGCTTTTTTCAATAATTCTTCAACTGAAATACCCTGGTAATCTGTTTGCTGCACCTCGGTTGAAGTCTCCTCTGTCAAATGTTTTCAGGCGGAAAAACACATGACCACCAAACTGATCAGAAATAATTTCATTTTTTATGTAATCAGGTTCGAAAAAGGATCAAGCAGCAAATCCATCTTTAATAGCGTGCTGTAAAGTATCCATATTGATATCTTTCAGTGCTTTAAACTTGATGCAATATCCGGTGATAGTCGCCTTTCCAATTGCTTGAGCATAGGTATCTGCCAGATATTTTTTATCGGCCATCCCCATGATATACACTGAGATTCCACTGGTATTCGCACTCAGTCCCACCTGATAAAAATCTTTTGCAGAACCATCTGCATATTTGAGTTGAAGGAGTCCATACCCAATATTCGGATTGGAAACTACTTTGCCTGCTTCATTCTTGCCATCGAGGAACCACAACTTAGCTTTTGGTTTTATGTACAGTATCGATTTGTGTAATGCAAGCAGATCATTCCGTTTTGCTTCCGGCTGACTGCTGATATATTGCTGAATTTGTGTTTCTATCGACATACTTGATCTATTATTATTTGACATTGATTTCTCCAACTAAATATAATACCGCCTTTCCACTGATCTCTACCCTGTCGCCGAGATACTTACAAGTTAAATATCCTTTGCGCGCTGATAGTTGTATCGCCGACAATTCCGTTTTCCCTAATTGCTTCGACCAATAAGGTGTTAATGATGTATGCGCTGAGCCTGTAACCGGATCTTCAGGAACACCTGCCTGCGGAGCAAAGAATCTGGAAACAAAATCGCAAACATCACCGGGTGCTGTGATGATCACACCTCTAGCGATGAGCTTGTTTATCTGATCAAGATGTGGAATAATATTCGTGATCTCGCTTTCATTGTTGAAGATCAACATATAATCGGTTTTACCTTTAAATGCAGACAAGGGACTGATATTGAAACAGGCTTTGATATCATCCGAAACCCCAATTTCTGAAAGTGTATCTGTTGGAAAATTCAATGTCATCATTGCACCTGATCTCTTTACCTTGAGTTCACCACTTCTTTGGGAAATGAATTTAATCTCATCTGATGAATGTCCTTCATAATTCCACAAAACAAAAGCAGCAGCCAATGTTGCATGTCCGCATAGATCCACTTCAACAGTCGGCGTGAACCAGCGCAAAGCATAGTAATCGCCATTATTTACATAAAAGGCAGTTTCAGCCAGATTATTCTCCATTGCGATCTGCTGCATAAGCGAATCTTCCGGCCATTGATCCAGCGGACAAACTGCTGCAGGATTTCCGGAAAAAAGCTTTTCTGCAAATGCATCTACCTGATATATTTTCTGTTTCATGATCTTACCAAATATGTGTGGTAACAAAACTACCAATACAAATCAGATCATTGAAATTATTGCATGTTTTCCAACAACGCCTCCAAATTCGCCATACTAGCAGCATATCCTTCTTTGAAACCGAGTTCAAGCATTCTTTCCAAGCGCTCGAGCGACTCATTGAAAATAGAGATTTGAACTGTTGTTAAACCGGCTTGCTCTGAAAATGAAATATCCCACTCGGATCCAAATTGATCAGGATTTTCATTCGCATCTGCAAATACGTTGAAATATTTGAAATGCGTTTTGGGGTTGATGACAAGATATGTTTGTAATATCCAGCGTTCTTGTCCATCGGGACTCACCATGGCATAGAAACGCTTTCCGCCAACTGAGAAGTCCATGTATTTTGTTCTTGCTGTAAATGGTTTTGGTGCATTCCACTGATCTAAAAATTCGGATCTGGTAAAGGCATCCCAAACCATATCCTGCGATGCGTTAAATACTCTGGTGATGGTTACCGTTTTCGAGGCCTTGTCGATGGTAAGTTCTAATGGTAAATTGTCAGCCATGTTATTGTTTTTTCATTTGTTCGAGTAATTGATCTAGTTGAGCAAATTGACCTTCCCACAACTTTCTGAATTGTTCCAACCATAGGTCAACTTCTTTCATCTTAGATACTTCCAGGGAGTAGTAAATCTCCCTGCCGTTGGGAGTTTGCTTGAGTAGCTCGCATTCAGTCAGAATACGCAAATGTTTAGATACCGACTGTCTGGTGATGTCAAAATTCTCAGCAATGGCATTGGGTGTCATTGCATGCAGCGCAACCAAAGCGATGATTGCCCGTCTGGTAGGGTCTGCAATTGCCTGAAAGATGTCTCTTCTCATTATTCTAAAGCTAATATGAAGCCAATCGGCTGCAAATATATATGCAACTGATCAGCTTCGCAAGTATTTTAACGTTTAGATAGAGAGAATACCGTTGAGGGTTTCACGCAGAGGCGCAGAGGCGCAGAGAAGCAGAGTTACCCATTGCCTTCAAAAAAACCAATCGGCTAATTGGCTAATTACTTCGGCATTTCCTCGCTCACAATCGCTGCATTCAGGTATTCGCGATTAAGGCGGGCGATATTGGCAACGCTGATTCCTTTAGGGCATTCAGCTTCGCAGGCGTAGGTATTGGTACAAGAGCCAAATCCTTCAGCATCCATTTGCGCAACCATTGCCAATGCACGTTTCCTGCGCTCAGGATCGCCTTGTGGCAAGAGTGCAAGGTGCGACACTTTTGCTGAAACAAATAACATAGCAGAAGCATTTTTACATGCCGCCACACATGCACCACATCCGATACATGCCGCAGCGTCCATGGCTAAGTCAGCATTGGTCTTGCTTATGGGAATGGCATTCGCATCCTGAGCCTGACCTGTTGATGCACTGATAAATCCACCTGCTGCGATAATGCGGTCGAATGCTGAACGATCTACTACGAGGTCGCGGATTACAGGAAATCCTTTTGCACGGAAAGGCTCGATGGTAATAGTTTCACCATCGGAGAAATTGCGCATATACAATTGACAGGTAGTGCTGAGTTTCTGTGGACCATGAGCACGCCCGTTGATATACATACTGCACATGCCGCAAATACCTTCGCGACAATCATGATCAAATGCAACGGGCTCTTCGCCTTTGTTGACGAGGCTTTCATTTAACACGTCGATCATCTCGAGAAATGACATGTTCGGATTTGCGTCATTAACGGCATAGTCGACAAACTTGCCTTGTTCTTGCGCATTGCGCTGTCTCCAGATCCTGAGTTTAACGTTCATGATATTTATTTATTCAACGTTTATTTCAATAGTACTATTTGCAATTTTCGCAACAACAATCATGCGTTATTTATATGATCGTGTAGCGAGTTTTACTGTTTCGTATTTAAGTTCCTCTTTGTGCATTGCAGGATCATTATCAACACCTCGGAATTCCCACGCTGCAACATAGGCATATTCATCGTCGTTGCGTTTTGCTTCGCCTTCTTCCTGGAATTCTGTGCGGAAGTGACCGCCGCAGCTCTCGTTGCGCTCATATGCATCAACGATCATAAGTTCTCCTAATTCAATGAAATCGGCAACGCGCATGGCCTTTTCGAGATCCTGATTGAACTCGTTAGCCTTGCCTGTTACGCGCACATTTTGCCAGAATTCGGCACGCAATTTCTTCACCATTTCACGTGCCTGCTTCAAGCCTTCCGCCGTGCGAGCCATTCCGCAATAATCCCACATGATCTTACCTAATTCTTTATGGTAATGATCCACAGATTTTGTGCCTTGAATGCTCAGTAATTTATCGAGACTTTCACGAACATGTTTTTCTGTTTCTTCAAATGCAGGATGATCAGTTGGAATTGCTTTGGTGAAAATTTCTCCGGCGAGGTATGAACCTATTGTATAAGGAATAACAAAATATCCGTCGGCAAGTCCCTGCATCAAAGCAGAAGCTCCTAAGCGGTTAGCACCATGATCACTGAAATTGCATTCACCAAGCGCATACAATCCGGGAACGGTTGTCATCAATTCATAATCTACCCAAAGTCCGCCCATCGTGTAATGCACAGCCGGATAAATGCGCATCGGCACTTCATATGGATTTTCTGCCGTGATATGCGCATACATATCAAACAAGTTTCCATAACGCTCTTCAATAACATGTTTACCCAGACGATTGATGGCTGCGCTGAAATCGAGATATACTGCCAATCCGCTCTCTCCTACTCCACGCTGATCGTCGCAGGCTTCTTTTGCTGCGCGACTTGAAATATCGCGCGGAGCGAGGTTTCCGTATGATGGATATTTGCGTTCGAGATAATAATCGCGGTCTTCTTCTGCAATATCTGTAGGCTTTTTGCGGCCTTCGCGAATCGCTTTCGCATCCTCGCGACTCTTCGGTACCCACACACGTCCATCATTGCGCAAGCTCTCGCTCATGAGAGTGAGTTTCGACTGATAATCACCTGAAACAGGGATACATGTCGGGTGGATCTGCGTATAACAAGGGTTTCCAAAGAATGCACCGCGCTTATATGCCTTCCATGCCGCGGTAACATTGGATCCCATGGCGTTGGTCGATAAATAGAATACGTTGCCATATCCACCGGTACAGAGCAATACTGCGTGTCCGAAATGGCGTTCGAGTTCACCTGTAACGAGGTTACGAGCAATGATACCACGCGCTTTACCATCAATGGTTACGATGTCGAGCATTTCGTGGCGAGAAAATTCTTGCACATTGCCGAGTCCAACCTGACGCTCCAATCCCTGGTATGCGCCTATCAGCAACTGCTGTCCGGTTTGACCGCGTGCATAGAAAGTTCTCGATACCTGCGCACCACCAAATGAGCGATTGTCTAAGAGTCCGCCATATTCACGGGCAAAAGGCACACCCTGAGCCACGCATTGATCAATGATATTGGCACTTACTTCTGCTAAGCGATAAACATTTCCTTCGCGAGCGCGGAAATCGCCACCTTTAATGGTATCGTAAAACAAGCGATAAGTAGAATCGCCGTCATTTTTATAATTCTTTGCTGCATTGATACCTCCTTGTGCGGCAATACTGTGAGCGCGACGTGGAGAATCCTGGAAGCAGAACACCTTCACTTTATATCCCAGTTCACCAAGTGTAGCAGCCGCAGAAGCCCCGGCCAAACCGGTTCCTACTATGATGATCTCCAACTTCCGTTTGTTGGAAGGGTTCACCAGCTTCACGGTGTTTTTGTAGGTGGTCCATTTTTCGGATAATGGGCCTGCAGGTATCTTAGAATCTAACATAATGTAAAATGAGAGATGAAAAATGAGAAAGGAAAAAGGATAAATTCGTGGTTTGGGTTATTGATGTTTAGTTTATACAATTATGCTATCCAGCCCATATAAATAGATAAAGGCATTGCAGCGAATAAAGCGCAAATCAGAATGCTGAATACTATGCCGATACCTTTAATTGCAGGCGTATATTTTTTGTGATTTACTCCCAAAGTCTGAAATGCGCTTTGAAATCCGTGTACCAAATGCCAACACAATGAAATTACACCGAGTATATACACGATAAGCACCACAGGACTTTGAAAAGTGCTGATCATCAAGGCATACAAATTGAGTACCTCTTTATCGCCGATCATCGTTTCGTCGAGCGGACTGATACCACCAATACCTCCGAGGCGACTATGCGTCCAGAAATGTGAAATATGCATCACCAAAAACAATAAGATCAGAGTGCCGAGAAGGGTCATGCTACGGCTGTACCATTTGCTATTAGCACCGGGATTAGTAACAGCATATCCGGTTGGACGCGCAGCTCTATTCTTTGCCGATAGCATGAAGCCTTGAACGATATGGAGAATGATCCCCAAAAACAACACAATCTCCATGGTGCGAATAATCACATTCGTGCCCATGAAATGCGCAGCCTTGTTGAAGGATTCTCCGCCATCATTGAAAAAAATCATTGCATTGATGGTACAATGGACAATCAAAAAGCTAATGAGGAAAAGGCCGGTAACAGCCATCACCACCTTGCGCCCGATTGATGAAGTCAAGAACGTGCTAAACCAATTCATTTGTAGATTTTTACTCGATTGCAAATGTATATTAGGAATGCTGAATTAAAAATGCATTGCCTCAGTGTTTGTTCACAACTGCTGTGGAGTATGCTTATTTAGAATTTATCTAAGTAAAAGAGTTGGGTTCACGCAGAGTCGCAGAGCCGCAGAGAGTGCCCCTCACTCACCCACCCGCCTGACCGGCGAGGCAGGCTCACCACCCGCCTGACCGGCGAGGCAGGCTCACCATTCACCACTCACCCACTGACCCTAAATGGCTCAATTTTTGCGTTAAATTTGTTACTTGTTATGAAAAGATACCTCATCATCTCGCTGTTTTTGATTTCCGGTTTGGCAGCCAAGGCTTCTTATATCCTGCTGCCGATGGACAACACCCAGAAAGATCATCTTAAATGCTATGGCATTGCTTACTGGCTGTTGGAGAATGGAGGGAAAGTTGATTGGATGTTGAATTACCGTGGTGGAAGCTTTTGTTTTCAGTATCTGGATGTATATGAGAAGGAATGTCTCATACGAGGTGTCAGTTATGAAGTGATACCGGATGCATCATATAACAAGATCGTTGCCGACATTGCTGATCCGGAAGTGAATATGGATGTGATGAAACTGGAGAAAGCACCTAAAATGGCTGTGTACTCTCCCAAAACAAAACAACCATGGGATGATGCGGTGACATTAGTGCTTACCTATGCCGAAATTCCTTATACCGTTATTTACGATCAAGAAGTGATGGATGGTGAATTACCAAAATACGATTGGTTGCATTTACACCATGAAGATTTTACAGGTCAGTATGGTAAATTCTGGAGCGCTTATCATACACAGGCATGGTATCAGCAACAGGAACAGGAAAATGAGGCCATTGCAAAAGAATATGGGTTTACTAAAGTGTCGCAGTTAAAATTAGCTGTTGCTCAAAAGATCAGAGATTTTGTCAGCGGTGGTGGATTTTTATTTGCGATGTGTTCGGCTGCCGACAGTTATGATATTGCACTCGCTGCTGAAGGTGTAGATATTTGCGATGTGATGTTCGATGGCGATCCTGCTGATCCAAATGCGCAACAGAAACTTGATTTTTCAAAAACTTTCGCTTTCGAGAATTTTACTATCAGCCGAAACCCTTACGAATATTCTTTAAGCACGATTGATGTTTCTCATTCGCGTTCTGTTCCCAAAGAATTAGATTTTTTCACCTTATTTGATTTTTCAGCAAAATGGGATCCGGTTCCAACTATGCTGACACAAGATCATGAAAAAACAATTCCGGGATTCTACGGTCAGACCACTGCATTCAAAAAAGATCTTATTAAAAGTAGCGTGCTCATCATGGGTGAAAATAAAGCAGCCAATGAAGCGCGCTATATCCACGGTGAATATGGCTACGGCACCTGGACCTTCTACGGCGGCCACGATCCTGAAGACTACAAGCACTATGTAGGAGATCCTCCAACTGAATTAGAATTGCATCCAAATTCTCCCGGCTATCGATTAATCCTAAATAACGTCCTTTTCCCTGCCGCAAAAAAACAAAAACAAAAAACGTGAGGAATGTCGCGTTTTTTTTCACGCAGAGACGCAGAGGCGCAGAGAAATTAATTTGCATTTAAAATTTAGGAGCACTCAATGCAATAAATTCCAAAATCTAATTTTCCGTCCCACTACCCACTACTCACTACTCACTACAAATACCTGCTACCTGATACTTGCTACCTGATACCATTTAATAAAACAGATCCCAATTAATCCCAAGTTTAAACGATCTCGGTTGCATGGGGTAATTCGGGGCTTCGTAGTAGCCTTTGTTGAAGAGACCTTGGGCGATGTTGTCCATGCGCACGAAGAAGCGGAAGGTGCGGATGTCGAAGCTGGCGAAGAGGTCGATGACAGGAGGAAAAGTGCTGCTATTATTGGTGCCATAGGAAGCAAATTCCAGGAAGCGACCTGTGATCATATCATATTTCATTGGTGTATATGCCGATGAACCCCAGAAATGAATACCCGCTTGTGAATACAATGCATTTTTAAATAAGTTGCCTTGAACATACCAATCGCCGGTATAAATAAAATTCGGAATGGAAGTAATATCCATTGCAAATTGCGCACCGGCAACATTATCAAAAACAAAATTGCCCAATGTGATTTTTTTCCGGATATATGCCTGTCCGATATTAAAATCGAGCGTATTGGTGTGCAAATAATGCTCCTCAAACCATGTAGACGTTGATGCATAATTGTAATCCTTAAACATGCTAAACGAGGCATGAAAGGTGAAATGCTGTGGTTTTGATTCGGCATTTAATCCTAGCGAAAATACGGTTGGCATACCTGAACCATTCCATTCATCTCTGAATCCGGAATAATGTGATTCAATTACTGTTGGATTCAGTAATCCGTAGCGAACAAAAATATGCGACTCAGGATTAATGGAGTCGAATTGAATGATCAATTTAGTGTCGTAATTTTTATTGATCAGATCATATGCAGCGTCAATACCAAGTCGTCCGCCGTGTTTACCAACTGAGGGCGACAGCAAATGTGTGCCAATAATGAAATGGTCGTAATCCTGTTTGCCGGCCTGATCGGACAGGATATGATGCTGTTGCAATGCATAAATTTCTGCAAACAGTTTTGCGGGAATTACACTATCAACACTTACTCTATGAGTAAGCGAGGTTGCGAATTGCAATTTATTTTCAAATCCTCTTACCGATGTTCTGTCGCGCAAGGTGTCGCTCTCATATAATAATGTGCCGTAGTATGTCCTGTCCGTTGCAGGATCTTCAAATAAATAATAATGATCTATTCCGGTTAAGGTATGTGTGATGACAAATTTGGGGTCGAAATAATTTCCTGTGGTGGAATCATTGATCTGATAGCTGAAATTTTTCCCGAGTTGATATGATTGCGTAATACGTCCCTGCCAATTACTCCACTCAGTAAATGCCTGCGTGCGAAATGGCTCTGCAAGTTCCGGGTTGGGATAGTTGAATAAGGTATCATTATTGATACCACCATTCTCCTCATTATTATTTTTCCCTCTAATTGCTGCGCCTTCGATTAAATATCGGTTATTCTTGGTGGTATACCATCCCGACAAGGTAGTATTTCCATAATCATTGCGCGAATATTGATAATATCCTGTAGACACTAATTTCGAAAAATCGATGGCTACATTTGCTTGAGGTCCAAAATTGCGTGTATGTGTTACATGAAATAATTGCTCTTCACTTTGGCCGGCTAGATAATATAACCGCGTGAAAGGAACGTTTGTGCGATAATATTTTACTTCATCGAGTGTGGTAATATAGGCATCGCGTTCATGGCGACCGTAGTCAAATCCCAATTCGCGATGATAATCAAACCACCGCGGCGTATATGGTGATCCTAAATTTCCAAGCCAGGCATTTTCAAATAAATCTTGTCTGGCAGGATTAAACATTGCGAAATTATCGAGTGTAGTATCCGGTTCTACCCAAGTTTGCATTTCCGCGACGGTATGAAATTGGACGCGGGCGTTGTGATAGTTGTATAAACTGGGTAACGACGTGCTGTCGCCCGCAAGCGAATCAGTTTGGGCGAATGCCGCTAATGTACACAACAGCAGAATCGTTGTTGCGGAGATACGCCTGACGATTGAACTGAGAAAATGGAATTTCGATTTCTTCCCCAAATTATAATTGCGCTATCAATTTTTGCAGAATTAATGTCATTTTCGGCTCTGCTTCTTTTGCCACCGCTATCACATCATCAACAGTCACAGGTTCTATTTCTTCCATAGGATATCCCTTGTCGGTGATCACGGAAATGGCAAATACGGGCAGCCCCATGTGCACTGCTGCCAACACTTCGGGCACGGTGCTCATACCAACCGCATCACCGCCAATGATGTGCAAATAATTGTATTCCGCAGGTGTCTCCAAATTTGGTCCGGGCACACTTACATATACGCCTTTATGACATCGAATATTGTTATCGCGCGCAATTGACATGGCCGTTTCGATTAAATTTTCATCGTAGCATCGGAAAAGATCAGGGAATCTCGGACCGAGGTCGTATTCATTCGGACCGATCAAAGGATTTGATGGCTGCAGGTTGATATGATCGCGCAATATCATTAAATCACCTTTTTCGATATTTGAATTGAGGCTCCCTGCTGCATTCGAAATAAACAAACGTTTGATGCCCAGTAATTTCATCGTGCGCACAGGGAATACCACTTCTTCCATGGTATATCCTTCATAATAATGGAAGCGTCCCTGCATGGCCACTACTTTTTTATCGCCTATACTTCCAAAAATTAATTTACCGCTGTGACTTTCAACCGTCGATACCTGAAAATGTGGGATGAGGTGATAGTTTATTTCAGCAACGATATCGATATGCGAAACTAAATTTCCTAATCCTGTTCCCAGGATGATACCAAATTCCGGTTGAAAATCTGTGCGCTGGCGGATAAAGTGCACCGCCTCATTCAATCTATCCAATAAAGAGTCCATAATTGAAAATATTTACAAAGATAAGGGTTCATTTATTCGTTTGATACTGTTGTTTCTGTAGGGGAAGGCGTGCTTTGAACAATAAAATCTAACACTAATTTTTCAAATACATCTGCCTTGTTAATAAAAACTACCTCAACAGGCAGCACAAATACCTTGAGGCCGTTTGCAAGAATGGCTTCTTTTTGCTCCATCAGACGCATGGCATCCTTTTCGGTAGTAATGATGGTATCGCCGCGTTCTTTGATACGTTTGATGTCGGAAACGCTGTAATAATGATGATCGGCAAACGACATTTTTGTGATATCGGTATACATGGTTGAAACATGTGCAAACATGTCTTTATTTCCGGCTATTCCCGTCACCATTACAGGTTTTGTTATCTCCAACGATATGTCCTGATCAGCAAATAAAGGATACAGCGCCTCGTATTTCAAGGTGGTGAAAAATACCTGCCTGTCATTTTGGGGTCCAATCTTCTTCATTATTTCTTGCTGTTGTTCAACCGTAATATCGAACGGGCATTTGGTAACGATGATGACTTGTGCCCGGTTTTTTCCTGCGCGTGTTTCTCGTAGTCGGCCTACAGGCATTAAATAATCATCGTAAAATGGCTTTTGGAAGGTGGTGAGTACAATATTGAGACCTGCACGAAGGCGGCGATGCTGAAAACCATCGTCCAGAAGTATCACCTGCGTTTGAGGCTCATCGTGTAAAACCTGGTAAATACCGCCAACCCTATCGATGCTCACAGCCACCTCAATATCCGGGAATTTCTGCTTGTATTGCTTGGGTTCATCACCGATGTCCTCTACCCTGCTTAATTCCGTGGCGATGCCAAAGCCGGTATAGGTGCGTTTGTATCCGCGACTGAGGGTTGCCACCTTGTACGACGATTTCAGTAACCGGATGAGATATTCGATATGTGGTGTTTTTCCTGTGCCGCCGGCGCTTAAGTTGCCCACCAATATTACAGGGAAATCAAATTCAAAACTCCGCAGCCACCCTTTGGTAAAGAAGAAATTTCGCAAGCCTGTCACCAATCCATACAAGCACATAAATGGCAATAATAACCAACGCATGGGGCGAAAATAGCAAAAAGGGTGCATGGGAAGCGAAAAAGTCCCCCTATAGGGACCCGAGGGCCCCTACGAGGGAAACGAACACACAAGCTACTTTTTGGGTCAATCGACCTACATACGATACCACACCTCTCCCGGTTTGAGTTGTTAACAAAATTTATTTGGATGGTATTGCGTTTTATGTTTACTTTGCATTTCAAAGTAATTTGAATAATAATGATAACAAATATCTTTTTGCTGATTTTGGCAGAGTTTGGTCTTCGTGGGGGACACGAGAGGCAGGGGTTGAAATCGGCAGAGGGGCTTAAAACAACAAAAAAGGACTATGAACAGGATCAAAAACTATCCGCCCGACCCCATGCACTTCGCTATAAGCGCAGGATTGAAGATTATGGTGGTACCTTGTTTTTACTGGCTGGCTGTATTCTCGGCCACATTATTTGAGAAACCGGTGTTAGTGAAGTGGCTGTTGCTTGATGACAGCGTAATCATGCAGGCATTGTTGTATCCCGTTATGATCATGCTTCCGCTCATTACCCTGTTGATCAATATTAAAGCCAGATATGAGCGGCGCATTGTCGATGCAGTTCGTTCCCCATTTGCTAACAGGGTGCAATTTGGCGTAATGGGAATGGCGTTGCTCAGTCTGATTGGTGTATTTACCTATACATTTTTCGAGCGTCTTGATTTTTGGATGTACATCACAGGCAAATGAAGAATTATCCGCCCTTCGGTTTTGTTTTCAGAATTTGGTTGTATACCAATTTGTTAGGCTCGCTTTTAACAGGATTATATTTTGCACTAAGCGAATCAATCTCCAACGATTTTTTCAGCAGTATTTTAGGTACTTTCTTCCTGTTTATTGCCCTTGCATTATTTGTCGGGCTATGGCGAAGTTTGCCTGCATTGTTGCTGACGCTAGGGTTTGTAACATTTATTGTGCCTTATTTTAAAAAGACAAAACCGGCATTTATCGCGACAATTGCATTCATTGAATTGCTTTGTCCGCTTACATTCTACATTTATTTCTTCCGCAACAGGCCGGAAGATTTATTTGAAAATTTACTTTTTACAGGAATAATTGGAGCCTACATGTTATGCATTCTGCTGATGACCATTAAACATCGAAAACATTTTTTTACACCTCTGTCGTTAAGTGACGACCCTGTAAATAGCGAGCAATCAACTTCAGAAGAAATTTTAATCAATTCAAATCAATCGGATCATGTTTAGACAGTATGGATGGTTTTTTATTCCGGCATCAATAGTAGGTGTAGGAATTGCAGGTGCTGCATTGATATTCATCGTACAAACCTTTTTGGTGATCGATAGTCAGTCGCATTCAGCCTCCGACACCTTATATGGCTGGTATCCGTATGCCGTGACCACCTTTTTGGCTTATCAATGGATAGCGGGCAATTTAAAGGACAGAAAGTCCTAAATAAACTTTACATCCCCTTTACACGAAGGATTTCTAATTCCGAACTTGCCATAGCCGATTAAGCGTATCTTTGCGGTCAAATGCAAGGATGGTCATTACTGATGGATCTTTCAACTCCCTTTAAGGAGCCGGTTATCATTTTCAGTATTGTATTAGCAATTATTCTTCTCTCTCCCATCCTGCTTAAAACTTTGCGCATTCCTTCCATTGTGGTGATGATCATTGCGGGAGTGATAATTGGTCCACATGGCTTTCAACTACTGGAGCGTGATGGTGCGATAGTACTTTTTGGAACAGTTGGTTTACTCTATATCATGTTCCTTGCCGGACTAGAAATAGACCTGCATGGATTTAGGAAAAATATATCGCGAAGTGTGAGTTTTGGTTTGTTCACCTTCATCATTCCATTTATAATAGGTTTTGCTGTTTGTCGCATGATTTTGCACCTAGACATGATTCCGGCATTAATCACCGCGAGCATGTTCAGTACGCAAACACTTGTTGCCTATCCGATCGTAAGCCGATTAGGCATCACAAGATCTGCGCCTGTTGCGATAACAGTCGGCGGCACTATTATTACCGATACACTTGTGCTTTTATTGTTCTCGGTGGTGACCAATTTCGCCATGGATAAAAGTGATTCATTTTTTTGGTTGCGGCTTGCCATTTCAGTGATCGCATTTGCGGCTATCGTTTTATACATCTATCCGATTTTTGCGAAATGGTTTTTCAGCAAATTGGAAAATGAGGGTGGATCGCAATTTATTTTTGTGTTGACATTGGTGTTTATAGCGGCATTTCTTTCGCAATTGGCCGGTCTTGAACACATCATAGGAGCCTTTCTTGCCGGTATCAGCTTAACGCGATTGATACCTCATAGTTCAACATTAAAAAATCGCATTGTATTTGTAGGAAACAATATTTTCATCCCCTTCTTTCTGATCAATGTAGGTATGATCATAGATCTGCACGTGTTGATTGAAAATGGCGGGGCATTGACAGTTGCAGCAATATTGGTTACTGTTGCACTTTCCACAAAGTACATCGCTGCCTGGATAACGCAAAAAACATTCGGACTTACCCGCAATGAAGGCAGCCTGATATTCGGATTAAGTACTGCACATGCAGCAGCTACACTTGCCATTATTTTGGTTGGATTTGACCTTGGACTATTAGACGAAAAAATACTAAACGGCACCATCATCGTGATTTTGGTGAGTTGCCTGGTAAGCTCCTTTGTAACAGAAAACGCCGGAAGAAAATATGTGTTGCTCACCGCAAATAAGGTGGATACAGACCCCGAGGTAATGGAGCGGATTTTAGTACCTGTCGGCAATCCGGATTCCGCAGAAAAATTATTAGACCTTGCAATGATGATCCGCAATCCCGGCTCGAAGGAACCCATTTATCCTTTGGCTGTTGTTGAAGATGGTCCGCAAGCTCGTGAACAATTAATTCGAGCAAGACGAAATTTACAACTTGCTGCAGAACATGTTTCATCAAGTGAAACGAAAGTACAGGTATTAACGCGAGTAGACGTGAGCATTGCAGGTGGCATTTCCGGTGCCGTAAAAGAACTTGGTATCACAGAAGTAGTATTAGGATGGCATTCAAGAGTATCGACGAGCGACAGGTTATTTGGAAGTATTATTCAGCAGGTAATAAAAAGTACGGATCAAATGTTGTGGATAGGCCGACTATCACAACCATTAAACACAATAGATCGCATCGCCATTTTAATGCCACCAAATGCTGAATTCGAATCCGGATTTTTCAGATGGCTGGAAGGTGTTAAACAATTGTCGCAGCAAACAGGCGCGCGTTGTATGTTTTGGGGAGAACGAAAAACACTGGAAATAGTCGATGCCGTAAATAATGCCAAATTTCGACTCATAGCAGAATACAGTGAATTTACAGATTGGGACGACCTTGAGAGTTTACAATCGATTGTAAAAACCGGCGATTTACTCGTGGTTGTTTCGGCACGACAAAAAAGTGTTTCTCATTTTTCTGCACTCGATCAGGTTCCCGGTCGCATGCATACCATATTTGGCGATAAAAGTTTTATTCTGTTATATCCCTATCAATCAGAATTCCGCTCGGGTGATATGAATTTTGAATATAGTGTTTTAACACCCTCTGCTTTCAAAGAAAATATTGCCCGCATCAATCAAATCGGCAAAATCGTTTATAAGGCATTTACTCCGGGAAAGGAGAAGAAGTAAAAAATTGTGTTCATATGTTCGGGCATGAAATCCGTGTAATCCTTTAATCCTAATAATCCGTGATTCAGACAATTATTGTGTTCGGGGTTTGGACATGAAATCCGTGTAATCCTTTAATCCTAATAATCCGTGATTCAGACAATTATTGTGTTCATGTGTTTGGGCATAAAATCCGTGTAATCCTTTAATCCTAATAATCCGTGATTCAGACAATTATTGTGTTCGGGGTTTGGACATGAAATCCGTGTAATCCTTTAATCCTAATAATCCGTGATTCAGACAATTATTGTGTTCATGTGTTTGGACATGAAATCCGTGTAATCCTTTAATCCTAATAATCCGTGATTCAGACAATTATTGTGTTCATGTGTTTGGACATGAAATCCGTGTAATCCTTTAATCCTAATAATCCGTGATTCAGACAA
>JAIBBA010000104.1 GCA_019694895.1 Chitinophagales bacterium | reverse complement strand
TTTCTTATGCCATAGCAGATTGGAGATTTGAGGATGCGAAAATATCTGACGGTCCCGAAGGCTTGCGACCAATGATGTATGCGCGCTTATCTATCGGATTTCCCTCACTTGAATCTGATGCTGATGACAGTGAGCCGAATAATGGCGGTGGCGATATCTATCATATACCGAATTAATAATTTTGATGATTGCAGTGGGTTTACAACCTTGTAATCAGGCTTGATTAGAAATTCACCCTTGAATACATTTAAAGGCCGCCCAATAATAAGTTTGTGATTTTTTTTGCATGTTGCGCTGTGCCATTCGCAGTGCTACATCCGGTGCGTTACCATTTAAATATGCATCATAAAAATATTGCATCAATTCGGTGGTATATTGATCAGGCACCTGCCATAAACTGATAACGAGGGCACCGGCTCCGGCAATTCGAAACGCGCGTTGCAATCCGTATACTCCTTCACTCCCCCTTAAATCGCCACCACTGGTTTCACATGCGCTTAGCACAACAAGTTTGGTATGCGTGAGGTCGAGGTTGGCTATTTCATTTCCTGTTAAAATATTATCTATACCCGATTGAATATCTTGCTGCATCCAGCCGATATCACCACCACTTAATACCAAACCACAACGCGTCAACGGATCTGATGAAGTTTGGAAATGAATACCGTATTCCGGTAAAATAGTATCCGTAAATGCAGGGAAAGCAAATCCATGTGTTGCGAAGTGCATGGATTCATAATAAGTATTAAGTGGTATCAATGCAGATTCTGTTGCATGATCGCTGCGATAATCAGTAAAGCGAATGTTGTGTACATTGAGCTTAGATTCAACTGATTCAATTTCGTTCAATGTGCCGGGAAGATATCGCCAGTAAGGATCAAAATTGGGTCGACTATAGTTTAATCCCCCTACCAATAAAACAGGATCCGGATGTACATCACTTGATATATGTAATATATCGCGCGAACTATTTACATAGGTAATCAAGGTGTGTTCAGTCAAAGGAACGCCTTCGCTGTCATTCAAAGCATGAAACGCGATGGTATGTAATTGACCATCGGCACAAATATATAGATGGCTGACATTTCCTAATACATCACGAATGGGTTCCCAAAGCAATTGGTATAATTGTGTGCCAAGGAAATAATTATTGTCTTCCGGGAAATTCTTGTCGGGAATGGTATATAATCGCCCAATATACTCCGCCTCGCGTTCACCGGGCATGCGCTCCAGGATAGTTGATAGTGTGTCTGCCACACATACCCGAATGCATTGTGGTTTATGAGATCCGGATGTTAATACCAGTGCATAATAGGCATCATCATTGTCGGAAATAATGTGCATGAAATCTATAACAGCACTGTTTTTTTCCAACGCCTGTGATATATCACGTACAGTGGTTGAGGTATTAATGGTGCGACTTAATGTTTTTGATTGCAGAATTTTCTTTTCCAGCGATTCGGCAAGTTGTGTCAGCTCTTCGGGAATGGGTTTATTGTTTACCGTGTTTGCCGCTATTTTAGTTTTGATATTGGTCCACTCATTGAATAAGGTAATTAAATCTGTTTTCCCGGTATTGATCACTGCTGTTCGCAAACCGGTAATATTTTGTAGCAATAATCCCTTTATGAAGAGCGACGAATTGAATAATGCAACTTCCACATCATTAAAAGTATGCAGATGTGTTGCATAGAACGCATTTCGTTTATTCATTAACGGAATATAATCATTCAATACCGCTTCCTGCTCCGATTCGGATAGAAATAGAAAATTCGATTTTAAAAATGATTCAGCAAGATTATATACTGTATCAAGAATTTTTCCGGCACTAATAATATCTCCATTAAGTAACGTATAGTTTGACTGTGTTACTAGACTATTCAGATATATCACATTCTGTTTTCCATAAGCCGCCGCAATAAGGTTGGAAGATTTACGAAAATAATGTAATACAGAATCCGGAATTTGTTCTACCTGATAATAATTGCCAATTGCCACATAGGCGTTGCTCATATAAATTGGATCAGGCGGCAGAGAATCATAAACGGTTAATATATTATGCAATATGTCGAGAAAATTATTTTCCCTGGCAACATTTGTACCATATTTAATATCAAAATTAATTAAATACAGTGCAGCACTTACCAATGAGTTGGCCCGGGTTTGCATGTTCATGCCTTCTCCTTGTTCTATCTGCTGTAATACCGCATCCACCGCATGTTCCGCATCGCCAATACCGTCGTAAAACCATACGCGTAATTGTAAAATATCATTTTTGATGTTAAGCGTAGTTTCATCCTGCGGCGCGCGTTGAATAATTGCCCATGCCGTATCCAACAACACAAACGCTTTAGCTGTTTTTCCTACGCTGTTTAATGGTGATGCATATTCTACAAGAAAGCGTGCGTAGGTGGCATCGTTGCGATAATCCGGATAGAAGTGCGGATATAGTTCAATTGCGCGCTCAAAATATTGAATAGATTTGGCGTAATCGCCCGTAATAATATAATCATCTGCACAGAGATAATAATAGGTAATCATGAAATCAGATGAATCGCCGTGCAAAGATGTTTCGCATGCAATGATTGCCTCCATCTTTTCCAGCTTTCGTTTCGGATCGTTCAATTCAGAATACGTGGCAACCAATTGATCGTAAATGGCAACAAGATCATCACAACATCCTTTTGTAGCAAGAATTTCTGATGCAAGTTGTTCCATTATCTCAACGGCGGCCTCGCGTTGACCCAATGAGCGCAATGCAAAAGCCAAGTAAAATCGCGGAAGCATGAGCATAGAATCCGGTACCTGTTCGCTGTATCCTTTGTCAATTGCTAATCCACATGCCTGCAGCGCCTGAGGATAATCATCAATGGTAATCAATTGCTCGCAAGAGTCATTCAATACTTTGAATGTTTGTGCGCGCAAAGTTGAAAAGCCAATTAAGCTACACAATAAAACAATCAGTAAAGACCTGCTCAACTTCATGATTTTCAAAGATAGTGGTGTAAAATTATCTTATTGATATGGAAACTCGCATCATATTGCATCTTTATTTAAATTCCAAAAGATGCTTCAATAACTACCCAAGAATCATCGGGCGTTTGCCTGTAGTACCTTATTTTTATCACTGCTAATGCACTTACATATGAAGAAACACATGTTAACCTTTGTGGCTGCAGTTTGTCTAACTGTTGCTGCAAACGCCCAGATGGGGATGGGTATGGTCGAAAATCCCGCATTACACAACACTTTTCGTGCTAAAAAACCTGATGCTAAGGGTTACGGATCTGAAATGCCCAAAGCCTGGTCGCTGATGGCATACACACCTTATGTGAAAAGTCAGGGACAATACGGAACATGCGCATCCTGGTCGTCAACTTATTCTGCATACACTACAGCGTGGGCAATTAAAATGGGTATGACTGATCGCAACCTAATCACGGCACTTTCATTCTGCCCTTACTTTGTTTACAATCAGGTAAATGGCGATGCCAATTGCTCTTCCGGAAATTCACTGGAAGATGTTTTGGTATTCATGATGGACAACGGATCGAAGCGATTTTATATGCCGGTAATTGGCTGTGGCACGGGTGTAACGCCTGAAATGACAGCCGATGCATCGCAATACAAAATTAATGATGCATATATTTTATATGATGTGCAGGATTTTCCACAAGAACGCACAGCTGCTGCGGTCACCAAATTTTTAACAACAAAAGCGAAACCGGATATCGATGCAATCAAATCTGCCATCGCATCAAATAACCCTGTTGTTTTTGGCGGATTCGTGGCAAATTCATTTATGCAGGCAATGGGAACTGACCACTGGACGCCAACATACGAAGAGCGTACAAATCCAGGTCAGGCCGTACTCGACAATCACGGGATGCATCAATTACATGCCATGACAATTATCGGATATGACGATAATAAATATGGCGGCGCATTTCAAATTATGAATTCATGGAGTTCACTGTGGGGAGAAAATGGTTATATCTGGGTGTCATACGACGACTGGGCATTATTTAATTATAAAGCTTTTTGGCTCGACATCGGATTTGTGCGACTCGAAATTCTCACCAAAGAAGGTTGTGCTTCCGGCGATTGTAATAATGGTTATGGTGTAATGAAATGGAACAACGGTCAGCGCTATGAAGGCCACTTTGTAAATGGTGAACGCAGCGGTTATGGCATTTATACATGGCCTGATGGAAATGCTTACGCAGGTCAATGGAAAGCAGGTAAGCGCGAAGGTGAAGGCGTGTTGTATAATCCGGATGGCAGCTACGGTACTTGCATGTACGCCAACGATGTGCAGGTTTCCGGTTTTGGCAACTGGACATATAATAACGGCGATCGCTATCAAGGAGTATTAAATACAGGGTATGTGCGCAATGGCTATGGTGTTTACACTTTTACCGATGGCAGAGTTTATGAAGGCGCTTTCAAGGATGAATCTTTCAGCGGCCTCGGAAAAATGACCTGGCCAAATGGCGATAGTTATATGGGCGAATGGCTCGATAATAACATGCACGGCTATGGTATTTATACTTATGCCAATGGAAAAGTAAAAGCCGGAAAATGGAATTTCGGTTTGCTCGGGAATGGTCAGTCATATGGCTATGCCGCAAGCGATGGTCATCAGGCAAATAGAATTCAAGGATTGTTTGCCGCTGTCGATTACGCCACTGCCGATTGTGTTACCGGCGACTGCCTCAATGGAAAAGGCAGCAAAAAATATAGCAGCGGATTAGTTTATGAAGGTGAATTTAAAGATGCACTGGAAGATGGTTACGGCACATGGACCTTCACCGACGGCTCTAAACAAACCGGTTATTTTGTGCAAGGAACACCTGCAGGTGTGTTCTCTGTAACATTTAGCGGCGGCGATAAAATGATAGGCGAAAATGTAAAAGGCAAAGTGAATGGATATGGTTTATATATTTCAAGTTCAGGAACAATGACTTTGGAATATTATTCCGACGGCACATTTATCCGCGAGGTAACACCTTCATCGACAACCATGCAAACGCAGTTGACGCCTGAAAAATTTGGTGAAAAACCTCATACCGATCTTGATGTAAATCAATCGAAATAATAATGATGCGAAATATTCTGTGGCGTTTGTGTTTATTGGTAATGATGTTGTCAATCGGCAATGCATTATTGTATGCACAAACGCCATTTGAATATAAATATGCACAGGATGTGTTCAACAAACTCATTCGCACCATTAATTTATCATCACCACCAAAACCAATCCTCGAAGTTGTTCCAGATCCTAATATGTTGGCAACAACTTCCGGAAATGGAAAGGTTACCATTGGTTATCAGCTGGTAAATAAATGCAGAAGCTTCGGCAAGGATTCGAGCAATGCATTAGCTCACGTATTGTCGCACGAACTCACACATTATTATCAAAATCATTTTTGGTCTGAACAATTTGGTTCTGCTTATGCCGATGTTGGTTGGGGTGAACAAATGCAACAGTCGGGAAAATCGCTCAATGTAATGCGACTCTATGAAACGCAGGCAGATGAATATGGTATGTATTATGCTTTTTCCGCAGGCTATCGCACTTTGTATATCGGTGATAAAGTGTTGGATAGTATTTATACCTGGTTTCATCTCAACGAGCAATTGCCCGGATATCCAAGCCTAACTGAGCGCAAACAAATCAGCATTGAAGCGCGAGCCAATATTGCAAAACTCATTCCCGTTTTCGAAACAGGAAATAATTGTCTGCTGCTGGCACAAATGATGGGCGGCGATCAGCAAATGCTATTGGCGAAAACTGCTGCATTGCAATTCGATGATATCATTGCACGCAAAATGCAGACAAAGGAAATGTATAATAATGCCGCAATTGCCAGGTTACTGAGCGTTATTCCGATGTTTCCCGACAGTCTGCAGAATTTGCAATATCCGTTCATGGTGGAAACGGGCAGTATATTATATAAAAGTGAACGCAGCAGAAGTGCAAACGGTGTAACAGATCCTGTAATGCTGGATGCAATGAATACGACCATCGATGAAGCCAACACATTATTAAATAATGCGGTCAAACTCGATAAACAGTTTTATCCGGCCTGGATGAATCTTGCAATCTTGTATTATTTGCGCGGCGCTTACGGCTCAGCCACAGATGCACTGCAAAATGCATCGCGAAGCATGGGTGCAAACAATGCGTTATTGTGGAGTGTGGATGAAATGCGGGCCATAATCGCTGCTGCTCAGGATGATGATGCCGAAGCAACGCAATTGTTTAGCAGCGCAACAACAAAAGGCAGTCAGACCGCCACATATAATTATGCATGTGTTTATCAAGACGCTTCAAACGGATTGATTAAAATTGACAATACATTATCGGCATATGCAACCGATACAACAGAAATGATAAATGGAGAAAGCATTTTTCATTTCATGGATAATATGCCGCCAAACAGAGCAGGCCGCTTCGATGTACAAAATGAAGAGTTGGTGTTATTTACCGATACCACTTCCGAGTATATACTCACTTACGTGCGCGCAAATTTTAAACCGGCATATAGCAAATTGCGTTTTATTTCGAGCAGCGAAAATCCGGCGGTAAAAACATCTAAAGGTTTGCGCAAAGGAGATTCTTTACAACAATTGATTGCATTATATGGCAAGCCATCTAAAATATTTCTGACCGGTCGCGGAGAAGTATATGCGTATCCTGCACAAAATATTTTCGTGCATATCAGCGATGAACATGTAAGCGAATGGACCTATTGGTGGTTGAAATAATGATTAGGGAATGGATAAAAATATTCCGCTGAAATAAATCGCGAATATTATCAGCGCTATTAATGCAAAGATGGATATTATGAAATATATCATACTGGTTATTGCAAGCCCTTTTCCATAATAGATATCGGGATTCGTTTTAATTTTTTTAAGGGCGACCACGCTCAAAATGATACCCACTCAGCCAATCGGAGATAGAATTCCCCCTCCTAAAATGGTTAAAATGAGCCCTGCAATGGCCGCAGGATGCAAAGTGCGTTCCTCTGTTTCCCCCACATCAGAATCCTGCTCTTGAACCTCGGGTTTTGTTAATGTGACATACTGCTGTTTATCTCCGGCATGTGTATATTTCGTAGCTGAATCCGGTTTTTTAGTGGCATGAGTGATTTGAATAGGGGGAGAAAAATCGGTATCCTTCATCACAACCTGCTCACTTCCCGTGCATGGCGTAGGTTCGCTGCCTCGCAGTCCCCAAGCTTCTGCCCCTAGTCCGCAATTTTCTTCCATGCCAAGCGGGGCTTCCTGCACAGGTGGAATCATAGAGCAGCTAGCCGTAAAAATAAGAAGGGCTGACAGGGCACAAAAAGGGTACTTGGGGACCATATATTAATATACAAAACCCTTGCCAAACTGATTTACCAAAAAAATAGAAATTTTAACTCATTGATTATCAGCACCTTAACAAATTATAACACCAAGAACTAAGAAAAACATGCTACTATGTATTGCATAATACCATACGATGCAATACCTTTGCCTTATGAATATAGAGAATGCCCAGGCTCAGATGCGAAAAGGTGTGCTGGAGTTCTGCATACTGGCTATCATTAGCGAAGGGGAGATCTACCCTACGGATGTGATCAGTCGCCTGAAAGAAAGCAACTTGTTAGTAGCGGAGGGAACGGTATATCCACTGCTGAACAGGTTGAAAACGATGGAACTATTGAGCTACAAATGGGTGGAGAGTAATTCGGGACCACCGCGCAAATATTATCAGTTAACTGATACGGGCCGCAAATTTCTATCCGAATTAGATAAAACATGGCAGGAATTGGTTCATGCCGTTTCTATTAACACTAAAAACATCAAACTTACCCAGCAATGAACAAGTTATTATTTGTCAATATAGGCGGTGTTGTATTTCAGATTGATGATACGGCATATCGCACCCTTGATCAGTATTTAGAAAGCATTCGAAAAAAATATGCGAATACTGCAGAAGGAGAAGAAATTATCCGCGATATCGAAAATCGCATAGCAGAATTATTTCTGGAAAAAGTTGGCGAGCGCAGTGCCATCACCATGCAATATGTGGAGGAGGTGATTGCATTGATGGGTGCACCGGAAGATTTCGAATCGGCATCATCTGAGCAATCTTCCACCGGACAGCAACAACAATATCGCCAAGGGCCATCAACTACCAGGTTTTTCCGCGATAAGGAACATAATGTATTAGGAGGAGTATGTTCGGGACTCGCCGCTAAATTTGACATCGATGCGCTTTGGTTGCGATTGGCGTTTTTGATTGCCTTCTTTTTTGCAGGAACAGGATTGTTGTTATATATCATTCTGTGGATCATCATTCCCGAAGCAAAAACCACAGCAGAAAAATTGGAGATGCGCGGCGAGAAAATTGATATCGACAATATCGAGCGCACCGTTCGCGATGGAGCGAAACAATTTTCACAACGCATGAATGCATTCGGCGAAGAAGTAAAATCAACATTTTCTTCCGAGAACATGGAAAAAACGCGTCGTAACACCGGAGATTTCATTGAGAAAACGGTGAACACCATCGCACCTGTTGGAAAAACGATTGCACGTGTGGTAGCGTTTGGAATTATGTTGGTATGTATGCTACTCATTGTAGTAGTTTCTATCGAGCTGATAAGTAACTGGGGACGTCATTTTATGGATGTGAATTTCCTCGGCAGCCATATTATGGAAGGATCAAATCAGGCTTGGCTGATGGTAACATGTGCATTGGCATTATTCTTCATCCCACTGTTGGGAATCATCGTATCGATGGTGAAATATTTGCTTGGTATTAAACAAAGAACAAGATTTATCAGCATTACATTGGGTGTGCTGTGGAGCATTGCATTATTTGGTGCAATTTATATTGCTATCACAATTGGTCGCAATTTCCAATATGAAGCAAGTGTAAACAGCAAATTGCCTGTTGTGCAACCGGCTAATTCAACCATGTATCTTCAACTCGAAATGGTTGATGGCAACTGGCCATACCGCGGACATTTCGACAAGCATGGTCCCATCAAAAAAGGCGATGGCGGTCCGTTTTTCGAATGGTATGAGCAAGATAGCCTAGCATTTAAAGATATCAGTGTGGCATTCGAGCGCAGTGTCGACAGCAATTATGTGGTGCTGGTTAATAAATCGGCACGCGGTTACGACAATGCCTCGGCAAAAGAAACAGCACAGTCATTTACGTATAACTTGCAACAAACTGGTGATTCTGTAATACATATTCCATCGCTGATCAAATTGCAAGACAATGAACAGTGGCGTGAGCAGTCGGTTGAAATTATTATTCGTGTACCCGTTAATAAATATGTACAAATAGATCATCGTTTGGAAAATTATTTGGATTACAACGAATACATTTCAGATTTGCGAACCCCTCAATTATTCGACAACAAGCTGCGCATGACAACCGCAGGCTTACAGGCATATTAACCATCAAGCATCAACTATTGGCAGGCATTTTTTAGAAAAGGAAATTAGTTTTAACTTTAAACATCAAATTATGCAAATTAGTCCTGCCCATTGGCACCTTCTGGTGAATCATTTTCCCATCATCTTAGTGATGACCGGTGCCTTGTTTTTTATCCTTGGTTTTATCATGAAAAAACCATGGCTGCACAACGCTGCGTTATTATTAACCATATTAGCGGCGCTTGCCGGCTTCATTGCCAATCAAACCGGAGAAGGTGCGGAAGAATCTGTAGAAGAGCTGCCCGGAATTTCACACCAGGCAATTCATATTCATGAAGAAACAGCTGAAACCGGATTAATAATTATTCTAATTACAGGTATTGTTGCAGTGATCAGCACGCTTGTAAATATGAAGAATAAAAAAACCGGTCGCATATTTCTCATCATCACTATGCTGGCAACCTTCGCGAGTTCGGGTTATATGGGTTATGTGGGATTGACCGGCGGTGAAATTCGTCACAGCGAAATTCGCGGCGATTTCGGACGAGGAAATACAGCCAACTCAAATACTGCCCCGGCAGGTGGTGAAGAAGAAGCCGGTGAAGATGACGATTAAACATATACCATGCAGAATCCTTTGATACTTCCTGTGCACGGCGTCATGCCTGAATTTGGTGAGAATTGTTATATCGCTCCTAATGCCACCGTAGTTGGTCAGGTAAAAATGGGCAACGATTGCAGTGTATGGTTTAATGCGGTTGTTCGTGGTGATGTAAATACCATAGTAATGGGAAATAAAGTGAATGTGCAGGATAATGCTGTTATACATTGCACTTACAAAACAGCACCAACAACCATCGGTAATGAAGTATCTATCGGTCACAACGCAATCGTTCACGGCTGCACCATCCACGATCATGTGCTGGTGGGCATGGGAGCGATAGTAATGGATCACGCTGTTGTGCACGAAAATGTATTAATAGCAGCTGGCAGTGTGGTTTTAGAAAATAGTATTCTTGAAAGTGGCTTTATCTACGGTGGTGTTCCTGCAAAAAAAATCAAACCACTCAGTCCGGAAGAATTTGCGAATACGATTTCGCGTATCTCAAATAATTATGTGATGTATGCGGGGTGGTTTTCGGGGGAAAATGGTGATTAGCAAATTTGAGAATTAGCAGATTAGCTAAT